>JAZUJV010000082.1:0-5347 GCA_045642945.1 Eubacteriales bacterium
TATATCTTTATAAAACCCCGCTTCTCCGCAACGGCGAAATAAGCTTCAACTCCGCGGTTTCTGATAGCGGAGAAGGCGGCTTCGGCGGCGGTATATATATCTATAAGACCGAGGTCGAGCTTGCCCCGACGGGCAAAGTCAACGTTACCGAAAACTCTGCCGTCGACGGCGGCGGGTTATATATCTCCGGCACCGACGGCACGGACGCGGGCTTCAGGCTCAGCCCGTCCTCCGAGGGTGTCGTAAACTTCTCGTCGAATACCGCTTCGGGCACAGGCGGCGGGATATGTATAAAAGACGGTTATTTCGAACTTGATTCGTCCCATATAACCTTGCTTTCAAACTCTGCTGTCAATGGCGGCGGTGTAGCCGTTCAGGGCGGTGAATTCAACATTACCGCCGGCACCATAGGCGAAAACGGCTTTTCCAATACTGCCGTCAACGGCGGCGGGGTCTATGTAAGCGACGGCGAGGCGTATGTCTCGGGCGGTAAGATAAACTATAACAAAGCCGAAAACGGCGGCGGTATTTATGTCATCGGCGGCAGCGTTACGCTTGATTATACCTCCGACGATTTCGGAAACATCGAAAGCTACGGCGAGATAATAAGCAACGAAGCCACCGTAAACGGCGGCGGCGTTTGCATCTCGGGCGGCGATGTGCTCATGTATTACGGCGACGTCAGCAAAAACAAGGCGGGCAAAGACGGCGGCGCGTTCTACGTCGCTTCTACCGGCACCGCCGTTGACTGTAAAATTTTAAGCGGTGTCGTAAGCGAAAACTACGCGGCATGCTACGGCGGCGCGATAGCCGTCGAGCGTGAAAGCGGCAACGCGAATATGACTACGCAGCTCGGTGTGAACGAAGAACATCCCAACCTCGCCGATGAGATCGTTCAGGAACAGCGCACATTCGACGCTTTCGATTATACCGAAGCTGAATATCTCGGCCACAAACATACTCTCTGCCCGCAGATATATTCAAATACCTGCGACGCACAGGGCGGCGCGGTATATATGGATTCCAAGGGTTCCACGCTCTATATCTACTGCGTTTATGAGCGCGATAACAACGCGACCTCCGGCGGCGGTTTCTGCAACAGTATGGACGTCGAAAGAGGTGCCGTCGTTATCGGCGACCCGAATTACAGATACGATAAATATCATTCGTCGTCGAGCACCGATTATCCCGACAAATACGACAGAAAATATAATTACAGCGGCTCCGAGACGGGCTTTACCGTTCACGAAGTGCCTTACAGCAACGTCAATATGGACCGCTCCAACCTCGTTGTCGGCGGTATGGTCGATGTTTACGGCGAAATGACGAACGCTTATTTTGCCAACGACTTCACCGTCAATATAGAAACGCAGGGCGACTATTTCAAAGACCACCGAATCAACAATAACAGCGAGTTTATCTACTATAAGGTCAACTTTTTCGAAAACTTCGACGATAACGGCGTCAAGACCGGTATGTACGTCGCACGTCAGTATCTTGAAGGCGATGTTGTAACGATACCTGCTGCGTTTATCCAGTTCGACCATCCGGGTTATTACATAAAATGCTGGAACCCCGACGAAGACGGTATTGGCACATGGATCTCTACCGGCGGCAAGTATCTCGTCGCTTCCGACGCTATCGAAATTCTCGACGGTTACGGATATTTAGAGGATATCCACTACGTTATCGATGATGGTATCATCACCTTTAAAACAGAGATCATCGGTTATGAGGATTATTCCGGCTTCATCTTTGACGATACCGTCGTCTACGCTATCTGGGACCGCTCGGCTTATACGGTAGTATATAACGCCAATGCCCCCACCGGCGTCGCGTACGGCGGCGAGATGGATCCTTCCGTTTTCACCGTCGGACAGGACGGCACGCTTGACACCAACAACTTCACCTGCGCCGGCTATAAGTTCGCTGGCTGGAATATGGTAGTCGGCGGCGAAGTGATTCACCATTACGATGACGGAGGCGTTATTACCGCCGAGCACAGTGCCGAGTTTTCCAACGGCGATATGTATAACCTCTATGCTCAATGGGAAAAATGCGACCATCCCGCGCATTTGGTGACTTATCGTTCCGATGGCGCCACTCTCATCGAGGAGTGTATCTGCGGCGGACATACTTCGATAATCTCTCTGTCCGCGCTGGATTGCGTTTACGACGGGAACGAACATCCTGCCTATGCTGCCGAAAGCGGCGACGAATGGCTGGGAGAAGATAAGACCGCTTACATTATCAAATACTTTAAGGATCAGGCAGGCGCTCAGCCGATAGACGGTGTGCCTGTCAATGCCGGAACGTATTATGCGCGTCTTTATATCGAAACTCCGTCCGACAGCGGTATCGAGATAATCTATGTTCCGCTGTATTCAGGCCCCGTCAAATATACTATCAAAAAAGCGCCTCAGCCCGCTCCGACAGAATCGGCGCAGTATTCGGTTTCGGGCAATAAGCTGACTATCGCTTCCGATGATACCGTAAGCGATGTTTCCGGTGCCGCGCTTGAATATAGCGTCGTCATAATCGACGCCGACGGTAAAATCCGCGAGATGGTCCCGGATCCTGACGGCGGCTTCACACTTCCTGTCGGATACACGACTTATCACGTCTATTCGAGATTCAAAGAGACGGAAAATTATCTGCAGTCCGAATGGCTCGAAGCACCCAGCTATTATCTCGTCGGCACCACGAGCGTCTATTTCAACGCTGCCACGGGTATAACCGTTATCGCGTCCGGCTCGCAGGATGAACCCGATGACGACGGATATCCTTTCGGCATTTCAATAGATGCCGGATATCATAAGAGCGGATTCGCTTATACCATCGTTACAACGGATGAATTCGGAAACATTATGGATAGTGAAAGCGGATATATGGCGCAATGCAATCCTGCCGGAACCAACAACTTTATCATCAGTAATATACCACAGTTTAACGATGATACCCACGGTCATATCGGTACGGTAACCGTTACGCTTACCGGAGTGGCAAAGGACCTTATCGTTAATGCCAAAACGGCACCCGGCGAGAAATTCGGAGACTTTTCTGACGAGCCCACGAGCATAACCAAGGATTCCAAATTCACTTCCGCTTTCTCCTGGGAGAACTATCACGAAGGCGAATATTCCGCGGTAACGTTAATGTTCAATCAGGCTATCCCCGCAAACACGGGAATAATCCTCAAAGACGGGCTTACCTATTGGTATTATATTGCCACGTCCGCGGTGACTTACGTTTCGCTTGCTGATTTTCAGCGAATGGGCGAAGCAGAGACCGACAAATACGTTTTCGGCAATGAATCGGGTGAGATGAGTTTTATCTTTAATTTCACCGAAAGCCCTGCCGCTGGTACTTCGGTACAGGCCTCTCTCGTTTTTTCCGTAAATAAAGATTTCGTTAACGCAAATCTATATCCTTATCCCAACCAAACGACTGAAAAATTCAGAGGAACCACCAAAATTGCTCCGGCCGCGACGCTGAAGGATAAAGTGATTTATTATCTCGAGAACGTTTCCGCAGACAGTGGTACTCTTTCCGGAAGCGCGACGGTACGCTTCCAGAAATCCTCGGCTTATGATTATCTTGCCGAGAATCGCGGCATGGCGTTAGAAATGATAATCTCTCCCGAATCCGTCTATCCGTCCGATCTGACGCTTACGGTTACGGCGGGAGGACTCAGCACCCAATATCTTATGTCGACCGAAAGAACGTTCATTGTTCCCCTCGGCTCTCTGCCGTCCGGCACTAACGCATTGAAGCTTGTCCTAAGCTCCGATTCCGCCGATGGAGATTGTTCGTTCTCGTTCCCTGCGGGGAATCTGATTTTGCTTCGTTCGAAGTCAAAACGTGATATTCCCTCGCTCAACGGATCACAGCTCAAACAATCGGAAACGCCGATGGTGTTTACCGGATCGCTCAGCAAAGAAGTTTCGCTTCGTGTCGATCCGATATACGGACAGCAAATATTCTCGATCGAAGAGTCGCTTGCGTTCGTCATCACCGCCGATTCCATCGAAGACTGTGCCGACCCGACGTCGTGCATATACTTCCTCGGCGACGACGGCACTTATAAGACCACATACTATAAGCCCGAAATAGCCGTGGGAGAAAATGTAATTTCTCTCGAAGCACTTAAAGTCGGCGGTTACGGAAATGGTTCCTACCTTCTTGAAGTATACGTTTCGAAGAACGGCTCCACCGTGCTTACAGTACCGTTCTATTTCATCATAGACGATTGATCGACAGAGCCAGAGCACGCCGGATAAATATCCGGCGGGCTCGCCGTATTCGTTACCATGGCGTACGCGAAAAGGGATTTTATCAAAACAAGAGAGGAAAACAATGAGAAACTCAAAAGAAAAAATGTTGCTTGACTGTTTTTCCGATGATCTGCGTTGCGAGTACCTTTCGGATTTAAGGTTTCTGAATGCTTCACGAAAGCAAAAGCTTGCCGAGATCATCAAGTCCGATTATCCGAGTTATTACGCTTCGGATTTCGAATGGAAAGACACATTCCAATATCTGACCGGAAACGAGCCGGAAGGAACGGCAGAGAGCATCAGAGAAAAACTTATCGAGTTTCTGTGCATGCATAAAAATGAGCGCAAAAATTGACCTAACATCACAAAAATACGGGTATCTTACCGTGATAGAGCCTGTGGATAACATAAAAAACAGATCTGCCTGGCGCTGCCGCTGTGAGTGCGGGCGCGAGATAATAACTACTACAAAGTATCTTCGAAGCGGAAAGAGAACGAGCTGCGGATGCAAATCCGGACTTGATACTCTGCATTACGTTGACGGTACATGTATTGAGATGATAAGAAACAACACCGTGCGTTCCAACAATCATAGCGGAGTTTCGGGAGTGTTTTTCGATAAACGAAGCGGGAAATGGCGCGCAGAGATAATGTTTCAGGGAAAAAGAAGATATCTCGGAAGATTTTTAAACTTTTCCGACGCGGTAAAAGCTCGTTCCGCGGCAAAAGAAAAGCTTCACGGCGAGTTCGTTTCCGCCTACCTCGAAAGTCGTCAGGCTTTATGATCATGCAAAATGAAAAAAAGAATCCCGACATAAGCATTGGCTTCCGAATAGGAAAGCTTACCGTAGAATCTGCTACGAGCCGCCGTAAAAACGGTTATATTGTTTGGAAATGGCTTTGTGATTGCGGAAACACGGTCGAGCTTGACACCCGCTGTTTGCAGCGCGGTGCAATCAAAAGCTGCGGCTGCGGCTGCGCGGTCAGACCGGGCATGCTCGACCTTACCGGAAAGCGTTTCGGAAAGCTCGTTTGCTTAAGCCTTTATCCCGAAAAGACGCAAAGCGGAGGGA
>JAZUJV010000083.1:0-8216 GCA_045642945.1 Eubacteriales bacterium
AAAAACCGACTGATTTCTTTTATCAGCCGGTTTTCATTTTAGTATTCATTTAAGTGCGCACTTACTCACCACCTATGTGGCATCGTGCTTTGAAACTGTCCTTTAGAACACTTCCCGGACCGAGTCCTTTTTGTTTTAGCATTCAGCATCCGGCGACGGGTACATTTGCTGACGCAAATGAATCTTTATCGTATGACACTCGTTCCCCACAACTCTGCGCGAAGCGTTTTTTGGATATAGCGATACCGTCAAATCGTGCGGAATAACCGAACCTTGAATATTAAAAAACTACCGCGAAAGTTTACTTTCGCGGCTTTTAAAGCTTTTTTGCCTACTTTTTTCACGAAAAAAGTAGGTTAATCTCTATTCTTCGCAATAAATTTCTTATACGGCTTGTATGAAACCAAGCACATCGCGATACCCAGAACGGAGACGGCGAAGAGGGTGATAACGGCGATGTTCCAGCCGCCCTTTTCCGCCGCGAACGCGATGCCGTAGCCCGACGCCGCCGCGCCGAGATAGGTAAAAGCGTTGCAAAGCCCCGTAACCGTCGCCGCCCTGCCCGCCTTCGCGAACCTGCCCGGGAGACAGCATAGGATAAGGAAGTTTATCGCGTGATTCGTCGACGACGAAAGCGCCGCGAGGATAAGACATAAAATTCTGCCGAAAGAACTTTCCGTCCCGAGAAGCAGATAAAGCGGAATAAATAACGCCCCGCCGATGATAAAGAGGATTACCGAGCCGAAAATCTCGTTTCGGAAGACGATTTTGTGTAAAGCCGTAACGATATAAACGCTCAAAATCGAAAAAATCGGGATAATGACCGAGACGAGGACCGATTCCGAAGCGCTGCGCCCGAAAACCTCGGAATAAAGCGTCGGTAACCACGCGTCAACGCCGTCGCGTAAGAACCCCTGCGCCACCGTCGCGATGAGAATGGGAATGATTCCCGCCTTTAAAAGCGTGGCTTTTATGTCCGCGTTCGAGACGGTCTCGATGATTTCGCCCTGCTTTTCGCCCTTCTTCACCATAACGTTTCTTAAAGCGAAGAAGAACGCGATAAACGATACCGAGGCGATTATCGCCGCGCCGAAGAAGACCGATTTCCAATCCCAGATTTCAAGGCACGCGGGCACGTAAAGATATAAAAGTACCGTCGAGGCGTGCGCCGCAATTGTAACGACCATGTTCGCCTTTACGAATTTCTCGTGCGGTAATTCGCTCGCAAGGATTTTTACGATAGGCGGCCAGAGCAAAGACTGCGCGAAACCGTTAATAGCCCAGATGACCGTCAGGATCCAAGTGTTGGATATAAAAGGGAAGACCGCGTTGCAGACCGTGCTCGTACCGATGCCGATAAGAATAAGCTTCTTCGGGTCGAACCTGTCCCCGAGCGCGCCCGAGAAGATCTGCCCGATGCCATAGCAAATAAAAAGCACCGTGCCGAGCCTTCCCGCGTCGGTCTTGTCGAGAACTCCCGCGGCGATAAGCCCCGCTGTCGCCGCCGAAAGGTCTTTTCTTGTAAAATAACTTGCGAAATATACCGCCGAGCAGATCGCCGTCAGCAAATTCGCCTTTTTTCTGCTTACGTCCATTAAAAACACCGTGAAAAATTATTCTGCCCCCTATTTTACCACTTGATACCGCCGAATACAACACAATTCGTTAAAATAAAATACAAATTTAAGCCGTTTTCGGTTGAAAAAAACGTAACGCGGTTGTATAATATCATAGAAGCGCGAACGCCGAACGCTTTTTCCGCGTATATATGTAACGAAGTATTTTTTTCGGAGTGAAATATATGCAAGGAGAAGTATGGCGCGCCGTTTTGCTTCCGTTTGCCGGAACCGTGCTCGGCGCCGCGGACGTTTTTCTGTTAAAAAAAGATATCGGCGCGCCGTTGCGCCGTGCCCTTTCGGGCTTCGCCGCTGGCGTGATGACCGCCGCGTCGGTCTGGAGCCTGCTCATCCCCGCGATAGAGCAGTCAAGCGGTATGAAAAAGCTTGCCTTCCTGCCCGCCGCTTGCGGCTTGGCGATAGGATTTGGCTTCCTGCTGCTGCTCGATAAAATAGCTCAAAGTCTCCACGTCAAAGAGAATAAATCACATGAATTAAACGGCGATTTAAAGCGCAATTCGATGCTTTTCCTCGCCGTAACGCTCCATAATCTCCCCGAGGGTATGGCGGTCGGCGCGGCCGTCGCGGGATTTTTAAGCGAAAATTCGGGAATAACGGTTTCCGACGTCTTCGCGATTTCGATAGGCATCGCGATACAGAATTTCCCCGAAGGCGCCGTTATCTCGATGCCGCTTTGCGGCGACGGCACGAAAAAAACAAAAGCGTTCTTCTGCGGAGTGCTTTCGGGCGTCGTCGAGCCCGTCGGAGCGCTTATCACTATCCTCGCCGCCGAACTCATCGTCCCCGCGCTGCCTTATTTTCTCTCCTTCGCCGCGGGCGCGATGCTCTGCGTCGTCGTCGAGGACCTTGTGCCCGATTTTTCCTGCGCGGGCGAAAAAGTCGGGACAATATTCTTCGCCGTCGGCTTTTCCCTTATGATGTCCTTAGACTTACTTTTTTCGTAAAAAAAGTAAGCAAAAAAGCTTTTGATTTTAATGTAAAGGATAATTTAAACGTCAAATTTTTGTGGAAGCCGCAAGTCGGTTACGGCTGTAAATAAAAAAACAAAACGTGAAAAAATATTATACAAAAAGGAGAAACCAAAGTGAAAAAAATCCTCGCATGCATAACGGCTTTTATTATGCTATTCGTTATTCTTCCGTTTACCGCGAACGCGAGCGGCGTTTTCGACGAGTACACGATAGTATGTTTCGGCGATTCCATTACCTACCGAAACGTTTACGTTTCCATGCTCGCGGAAACGCTCGGAACGAAAATCATCAACGCCGGTGTTTCGGGCGACAAGGTTGACCAGGGCAAAGCACGTTTCCAAACCGACGTTCTCGATAAAAACCCCGATATCGTCGTTATCTGCTTCGGTATGAACGACCAGGCGGCTTATTACGGATTTGACAATATGGCGCCGTGTACCTCTCTTACCACCTACGGGGATACTCTGACATATTTCGCCGAAACGCTTAAAGCCGCCGGCGCGGACGTTATTTTCGTTACCCCGAACCTTGTAAACACCAATCCCGGTTATTATACTCCCGGCGGCTGGAATATGGATTACGGCTACGGCCACATGGACGATTTCTGCGACGTGATGAGAAGAGTCGCGCTCGAAACCGGAAGCGGGCTCGTTGACGTAAACCTTCAAAGCAAAAGCGAGGATCTCGATAGATTCTTTGCGAAAGGCGACGGAATCCATCCCGCGCAATACGGCTATTCCGTCTACGCCGATATGATTGCCGGTTATATGCAATCGGTTTACGCGAACAAAAACGCGAAAAAGATAAACGTTAAATGCGTTGACTCTAAAGGCGGCGTTGTCGGTGAATATTCGTTTTCCGGCGAAAACGGCGAGAAAATAATCGCCGTCGCTCCCGATGTTAAGTATTACGAGGTTGTCGGCGACAAAACGAAAGCCGTTACCTTCGGAACCGAAACCGAAATAACCTTTACCTATACCGAATCCCTTAACATCGCGCCGAAAGGCACCTACGAAGTCCACGACTTCTTCCGTATGGGCGGCGCCGAGGTAAACTGGGGCTATTCCGAGACCGCGCCGATAATCTACGGCGACGAAACCGGAACGCAGCTTACCGACGGCAGACACGCCGACACGGTCGGATATGAAGACACCGCCTGGGTGGGTATGTCCTCCATACATCCCAATTACAGCACGTCCGGACAATATATCCTGTTTGAACTCGATAAAAAATACAACGTCGAAACGGTTCGGATAACCGTCAACAACGTTATGAACGGCGGCATCGGCGCGCCCGCGACGATAACCGCGTTCACGAGCAACGACGGAATAATCTACGGTGAGGGAAAGGTCGGAAGCTACGAAAGCACACCCGTCGCCGGCGAAAGCGCCGTTTATGTTATCGAGCTTAACGAGGAATGTTCGTTTATAAAACTTATGTATAAACACGGCACCGGCTGCAACTGGATGTTCACCGACGAGGTCGAAATATACAGAAAAGACGAAGCCGTCCCCGAATCCCTTAACGTTGCGCCGAAAGGCACCTACGAAGTCCACGACTTCTTCCGTATGGGCGGCGCCGAGGTCAACTGGGGCTATTCCGAGACCGCGCCGATAATCTACGGCGACGAGACCGGAACGCAGCTTACCGACGGCAAACACGCCGGCACGGTCGGATATGAAGACACCGCTTGGGTGGGCATGTCCTCCATACATCCGAATTATCCCGAATACGGGCAATATCTCCTTTTCAAACTTGATAAAAAATATAAAATCGAAACGGTTCGGATAACCGTCAACAACGCTATGAAAAACGGCATCGGCGCACCCGCGACGATAACCGCGTTCACGAGCAACGACGGAATAAACTACGGCGATGGAAAGGTCGGAAGCTACGAAAGCACACCCGTCGCCGGTGAAAGCGCCGTGTACGTTATCGAGCTTAACGAGGAATGTTCGTTTATAAAACTTATGTATAGCCCCGCCTCCGGCTGTAACTGGATGTTCACCGATGAGGTCGAGATATTCAGAAAAGAAGTGAAATTCATGCGCGGAGATATCAACGGCGACGAAAAAATCGACAAAGTCGATTATTTGCTTATAAAACGCACCATTCTTAAAATCCGCGTAGCGACAGACGACGAGCTGCTCCGCTCCGACGTGAACGGCAACGGAAAACTCGACGCGCCCGATTACATTCTCGTAAAGCGTCATTGTATCGGCACCTACACGATAGAATAAAAACATAAAAGAGAGAAGAAAAATGTCCGAAACACTTGAAATCCTCATGATGGTAATGTTCGGCCTCTCGTGGCCCAACAACATCCTCACCAGCATCCGCAACAAATCCACCAAAGGCAAAAACCTGCTCTTTATGATACTCGTCGATATCGGGTATATCTGCGGCGTTACCGCCAAATTTATGGCGGGTACGTTCAAATGGTACGTCGTTTTCTTCTATATCCTCAACTTCTGTATGGTAACGACGGATATGATTCTCTATTTCCATTACAGAAAAAAAGAAAAAGCCGAAGCCAAATCCGAATAAAATTCAAGGAGAAAGAAAATGAAAAAACTTTTCGCGTCGATCCTTGCGCTGCTTCTTATCGCCGCGGTCGTACCGTGTGCGGCGAGCGCCAAAAACGTCTTTGACGATTATACGATAGTCTGCTTCGGCGATTCGATAACCGAACGCGTCGGCTACGTAAAGCTTCTTTCCGAAGCGCTCGATACCGATATCATCAATGCAGGCGTTTCGGGCAACAAGGTCAATCAGGCAAAAGACCGCTTCAAAGCCGACGTCCTCGACAAAAACCCCGATATAGTCGTTATCTGCTTCGGTATGAACGACCAGGCGGCTTACTACGGCTTTAAGGATATGGCGCCCTGCACCGACCTCAACTCCTTCTTCGATACCCTCGATTATTTCGCCGATACCCTTATGGCTAAAGGCGCCGACGTTATTTTCGTTACCCCGAACTACGTCAATACCGATAAAGGCTACTACGACACCCCGGGCGCTTGGGATCTCGACTACGGCTACGGCCACATGGACGGTTTCTGCGACGCCATCCGCGAAGTCGCGCTTGTCAACGGCTGCGGGCTCGTCGACGTCAATATGCAAAGCAAAAAAGAAGATTCCGATAAATTCTTCGCCAAAGGCGACGGCGTCCACCCCGCCCAGTACGGCTATTCCGTCTACGCAAAGCTCATCGAGGAATATATGCGCGCCGTTTACGAAACCAAAAACGCAAAAACTCTTAACGTTACCTGCGAAGACGAAACCGAAAAAGAGATAGCGTCCTATACCCTTAAAGGCGCCGAAAACGCTTGCGCCACCGTCAAAGCGCCCGTTATTAAGTCTTACGACCTCGCCGACGAGCCCACCGTCGAAATCACCTTCGGCAAAACCGAAAGCGTCGAATTCTGCTATAACGAATCCCGCAACGTCGCCCCGAAAGCCACCTACGAGATACACGACCTCTACCGTATGGGCGGCGCCGAGGTCAACTGGGGCTATTCCGAGTCCGCCCCGATAGTCTACGGCGACGAGACCGGAACGCAGCTCACCGACGGCAAACACGCTTTGTCCACGGGCTTCGGCGACACCGCGTGGATAGGTCTTTCCGTCCAGCACCCCAACTACCCCAAAGAAGGCCAGTATTTCCTCTTTAAGCTCGATAAAGAATACGATATCGGCGAAATTCGTATAACCGTCAACAACGCGTTAGAAAACAGCATCGCCGCTCCCGGCACCATACTCGCCCTCGCGAGCAAGGACGGCGTAAAATACGAACAGGGCGTCTCCGGTAAATACGAAAAAGCCCCCGTGAAAGGCGAAAGCGCCGTCTACGTGATAAACCTCGACAAGACCTGCTCTTATATAAAGCTTATGTATAAACCCGGTTCGGGCAACTGGATGTTCACCGACGAAGTTGAGATATACAAAGCCCCCGACAAAGATTACCTCGTCGGCGACGTCGACGGCAACAACAAAGTCGACGCGAAGGACTATATGCTCCTCAAACGCCACTGTTTAAAAACCTTCGCTCTTACCGACGCCCAGTGCCTCCGCGCCGATATCGACGGCAACACGAAAATCGACGCCAAAGACTACGGGCTTCTCAAACGCGCCTGCCTCGGCACCTACACGATAAAATAAAAAGAAAGTTTAAAAAATGCAGGAAACCTCCAAAAAAGAACTGTTCGAGACGATGCCCGTGCCCAAAGCGCTGGCGTCCATGGCTATCCCCACGATAATAAGCCAGCTCATAAACCTTATATACAATATGGTCGACACCTTCTTCATCGGCCGAACGGGCGACCCGAACAAAACCGCGGGCGTAACCCTTGCGTTCACGCTGTTCATGATGACTATCGCCTTCTCAAACCTCTTCGGTGTCGGCGGCGGCTCGCTTATGGCACGCCTTATCGGACGCGGTAAGACCGAAGACTCCAAAAAAGTCTCGGCATATTCCGTCTGGGGCGCTATAATTATCGCCCTCGCTTATTCCGCGCTCGTCCTCGCCTTTATGGATCCGATCCTTACGCTCTTCGGCGCGAAAGACGCCGAAACGCTCCGCTTCGCCAAAGAATACGTCGTTCCCGTCGTCGTTATCGGCGACCTGCCGATAATCCTTTCCGCGGTCATGTCCCACCTGCTTCGTAACGTCGGCTATTCCAGACAGGCAAGCTTCGGGCTCTCTATGGGCGGCGTGCTCAACATCGTTCTCGACCCGCTCTTTATGTTCGTGATAATGGACGAAGGCTCCGAGGTCCTCGGCGCAGCGATAGCCACGCTCCTTTCGAACGTCGCCTCGCTTATCTATTTTATAATAGTAATGTCGAAGGTCTCGAAAACCGCCCCCGTCTCGATGTCTCCCCGCGCGATAAAGGGGCTCTCGAAAGAAAATATCCGCTCGCTTTATTCCGTCGGTATCCCCTCCGCTATACTTACCGGTCTTTTCGACGTCGCCAATATATTCTTAAACGCTCTTATGGCTGATTTCGGTAACTGTCAGGTCGCCGCAATGGGTATCGTTATGAAAGCCGAGCGCCTTCCCAACGCGATAAATATCGGGCTCTGCCAGGGTATGCTGCCGATAGTCGCCTATAACTTCTCCTCGGGCAACCGCGAGAGGATGAACAAGACGATAAACGCCGCGCGCGTCTGCGGGCTTTCCGTCGCCGCGATAAGCATAGTAATCTTCGAGCTCCTCGCCGAGCCGGTCTCAAAGCTCTTTATGTCCACCGAGTCGGGCAACGTCGAGGCGGCTCTCGCCACCGTCGGCTTCTCGGTGATATTTCTTCGAATCCGCTGCCTCGCCTCTCCCGTCCAGTTCCTAAACTACCATACGTCTTTCTGTATGCAGGCAATGGGCGACGGCAAAGATACGCTTATCCACGCCATCTTCCGCGAGCTCGTCTTCTATATCCCCTTTATGTTCCTGCTTAAAACCTTCTTCGGCGAAAACGGACTCGCCGCCGCTCTCGTCCTCGGCGAAGCCTTCGGCGCTTTAACTGCGATTATCCTTTATACACGTTGGAAAAAGAAAATCGCGCAATAAAAGACGCGCTTCCTTTTCGTGAAAAGGAAGCGAAAAGCTTTT
>JAZUJV010000084.1:0-10439 GCA_045642945.1 Eubacteriales bacterium
GGCTCTTCGCCGCTTGCCCATTCCGCTTCAAGCGGCGACGGCGAAACTCAGGCGACGCTCGGCGTTTTCGAACTGCTTTTCGATGCCTTCGTGTCGCTTATCACCGCGCTTTGCGTCATCGCGGGCGGTCTTATCGATAGCGAAGAAATCTTTACTTTTCTTTTCGGTGCTTTCGGGAAATATCTTTTCGCGCTTTTGCTTTTCGCGTTCGCCTTCGCTTCGGTCATCGCGTGGTGCCGATACGGCGAAGCTTGCGTCGTCTTCGCGTTCAAAAGCCGGAAAGCCGTCTTTATCTACCGTCTGACATTCGCGCTCTCGTCGTTTCTTTGCGTCTTCGCAAAACAAATATCCTTTCTCGACCTTGCCGATATAATCAACGCGCTTATGATGATACCGAATATGTATCTTCTGTTCCTTTGCGGAAGCGAAATATATAAAAAGAGGTAAAATATGTGGTATAACGAAACTGCCGAAAATCTGTTTTCCGCCTTGAGATCATACCGCGAAGGGCTCTCCGATTCCGAAGCGGAAGAGCGCCTTAAACGCGGATATAACGAGCTTCCGAAAAAGAAACCGAAAAGCTTTTTTATGCGCTTTTTAAGCGGCGCCTGCGACAAAATGACGCTTATTCTGCTTGCCGCCGCCGCGATATCCTTCGCCACCTCGCTTATCTCGGGCGAAAGCTTCGCCGACCCGATAATGATACTTTTGATAGTCGTTTTAAACAGCCTTATCGCCGCTTTCCAAGAGTCGAAAGCCGAAAAAGCGCTCCTTGCGCTCGAAAAGCTTTCTTCCCCCGAAACGAAGGTGAAGCGCGGGGGAAAAATAATAAATATCCCGAGCCGCGAGCTTGTCGAAGGCGACGTCTTTTTTCTCGAAAAGGGCGATATAGTCCCCTGCGACGCGCGTATTTTAAAATGCGTTTCGCTTTCCGTCGACGAATCCGCCCTCACGGGCGAGTCTCTGCCCGTAATAAAATTTCCCGAAAACGCTCAAACTGCCGATAATATAATGGAAGCGTCGGATTGCGTTTTTTCCTCCACCTCCGTCGTTACCGGCAAAGCCGAAGCGCTCGCCGTAAAAGTCGGCAAAGATACCTTCGTCGGCTCGATCGCTTCGTCGCTCGGCGAAAAATCCGAGCCGACGCCTTTGCAAAAACGTCTTTCCTCGCTCGGCGCGGTGTTAGGCAACGTAACGCTCGCCGTCTGCGCCGTCATCTTCGTTTTGTCGCTGCTTCGCGGAATGGATTTCCCCGAGACTTTTCTTACCTCCGTAAGCCTTTCCGTCGCCGCGATACCCGAAGGGCTCCCCGCCATAGTAACCGTCGTTCTCTCTGCCGGCGTCCGCACCCTCGCTTCAAAAAACGCGCTCGTAAAACGCCTTCCCGCCGTCGAAACGCTCGGCAGAGCCGACGTTATCTGCTCGGATAAAACCGGAACTTTAACGAAAGGCGAAATGACGGTTACCGATATAATCGGCGACGAAACCGAGCTTTGCCTCGCGTTCACGCTTTGCAACGATTCTTCCTCCCCGACGGAAAAAGCGCTGACGGATTACGCCGCGAAAGTCGGCTTTTCCGTAAGCGGTTACAAGCGCGTTTACGAAATCCCCTTCGATTCCGAAAAGAAATATATGCTGACCGTATCCGAAAAGGGCGGAAGCTTCATGACCCATATAAAAGGCGCTCCCGACGTCGTCGCGTCCTTCTGCGGCGAGGCGGAAAAAATCAAAAATCTCACCTCCGAAATGGCGGATAAGGGCTTGCGCGTGATGTGCTTCGCCTGCCGTGAAACGCCGTATCTGCCGAATGATCCCGAAAAGCTCCGCTTCCGCTTCGTCGGTCTTTGCGGTATGACCGACCCGTTACGCGACGGAGTCAAAGAGGCGGTAAAAAGCTGTAAAAAAGCGGGCGTCCGCGTGATAATGCTCACCGGCGACCATAAAGCTACCGCGCTTTCCGTCGCCGAAAAGCTCTCTATCCCGTCGCCAAAATTAAAAGTCTGTACCGAAAAAGAGTTGTCGGGCTTAAACGAAAAAGAGTTTTCCCGCGCCGTTTCGGAATGTAACGTTTTCGCCCGCGTAACCCCCGCGTTTAAATTAAAAGTCGTCAAAGAGCTTAAAAAACGCGGGCATATCGTCGCCATGACTGGCGACGGAGTGAACGACGCCCCCGCATTGAAGGAAGCGTCGATCGGCTGCGCCATGGGCGTAGGAGGCACCGAGGTCGCCAAGAATACCGCCGATATAGTCCTCGCCGACGACGATTTTTCAACCGTCGTCGCCGCCGTAAAAGAGGGAAGAGGCATCTACGACAACGTACGCCGCGCCGTCCGTTTTCTGCTCTCCTGCAATATCGGCGAGCTTTTGACGATGTTCGCGGCGCTGCTTATAAACCTCCCTTCGCCGCTTTCGGCTATCCAGCTCCTCTGGGTGAATCTTACTACCGATTCGCTCCCCGCCATCGCGCTTGGGCTCGAAAAAACCGACGGCAGAATAATGGACCGCCCGCCGATAAAACCCCGCTCGCCGCTTTTCTCCGCGCCCGAGATAGCAAAAATGGTCTTCGAGGGCATACTTATCGGAAGTATGTCTGTGCTCGCCTTTATCCTCGGCGCGAAAAATTCTTTCCTTACGGGCAGAACGATGTGCTTCGCCGTGCTTTCGGTATCCCAGCTTTTCCATTCCTTCGACCTGCGCTCCGAAAAAAGCGTTTTCTCCCGTGGACTGCCGAAAAATCCCTTTATTTTCGTCTCCTTCGCCGTCTGTTTCGCGCTCCAAGCGTCGGTAATACTTATTCCGCGTGCTGCTTCGCTTTTCGGCGTCGCTATGCTCTCCGTTTCCGAATGGGCGTTGTCTCTCGCGCTCGCTTCGGTTCCGCTCTGGACGTCCGAAATTTACAAATTGTTCAAACAAAAGTCAAAATAAGTTAAAATAAAAATGCTAACTTTTTAAAGCGTAAAATAAAAGAAGAAAAAAGGGTAATAATAATGAAAAAAACGGTTGCCTACGCGGGCGCGAGGATTCCTCTCGTCCAAAACGATAAAATAAAGATCTGCGGGCGTCATACCGAAGTTGACGGCTGCCTCGCTTTCGACTGGACTAACAGCGGCGTTTCTTTCGTTTTCAACGGCCGCGGCTTTATACTCACGCTCGGCGCGCTCGAACATACCGACGCCGAGCATCAGCCCGCCTATATCCGCGTTACCGTCGACGGAACGAAAAAACAGCGCTTCGCCGTTGTTTCCGGCGAGGAGAGAATAATAATCGAGGGATTGCCCGATAAACGCCACCGCGTCGAGATCTTGCGTCTCACCGAGGGCATCGACCCGATACTTTTCAAAGATATCGCGCTGCTTGGCGAAAACGCCGAGCTTCGCAACCCGCCGCTTTCCGTCCCGCGTAAAATCGAATTCATCGGCGATTCGATAACCTGCGGCTACGGCGTGCTCGGTACTCCCGCCGACCCGGGATATAACACTTTTCAGCAGGACGGCGCCTATTCCTACGCCGCTCAATGCGCCGATATGCTCTCCGCCGAGGCGCGCTATATCTGCGTTTCCGGCAAAGGGATAGTCTGTAACTGCTTAGGCGACCGCGCCGACGTAAAAGGCGGCGAGTTTTACGAATATCTTACGCGAAAAGGCGGCGTCTGCCAAGACGGCTGGACACCCGACGTGGTCGTAATAAACCTCGGCACGAACGATTCCGGAATGCCCGCCCCGCATGAAGAGTTCGCCTCCGCCGCAAAAGACCTTATCAGTAAAGTCCGCACCCGCTATGAAAACGCCCATATAATCTGGCTCTACGGGCTTATGAGCCAGTATTACGCCGATACGCTCCGCGAAACCTTGCGCGAAGTCGCGGCGAAGGACGAAAAAGTCCATTTCCTTTTCGTCGATACGATGTTCGGCAACCCTGCCGAAACCGGCGCAAACGGCCACCCGAACGTCCGCGCCAACTACCGTACCGCCGAAAAGCTTTTCAAAAAAATTCGTTCGGTAACCGGCTGGCGCAACGCAGTTAAAATCCCCGAAGAATAAAACGGAGTATAAAATGTCAAAGAAAAAAGATATAAAACCCTTTTCCGCCCCCGTCGCGATAACGCTTATAATCCTCGCTTTTCTGCTTATGGCGGCGTTTCTCGTCTTTATACTGACAGACGATAAAAACGTCGAACCCGTCTCGGAAGCCGAAAGCTCGATGCCCGAAGAAACGTCCGAAATCGTCTCCTCCGGCGAGCATAAAGAGACCATGGCGGAAGCCGAGGTCGGCGACAGAGTCGCTTTCGGCGAATATAAAGGCGAAAAGGTCGAGTGGATAGTCCTTGAAAAGACCGAGACCGATATCCTTCTCGTCTCCGAAAAGGTTTTGGACTGCAAAAAATTTAACGATACCCGTGCCGAAACCGACTACGCTTCTTCGACGCTTAAAGAATTTTTAAACGGCGAATTTTTAAACGAGTGTTTCACCGATTCCGAGCTCGCGTCGCTTACCGAGACCGAAAACGGAAAAGTCTTCCCGCTCTCGAAAGACGAGGCGGAAAAGCTCTTCGCTTCCGACGCTTACCGCGCCTGCGCGCCGACGGATAGCGCCGAAAATAACGGCGTCCGCAAAGAAAACGGAAACTCGTTCTGGTGGCTTCGCGATAACGGAAAGCAAAAATCCTTCGCGCTTTACGTCGACGTCCGCGGGATGATCTGCGACGGCTTCGCCGTGGACTCGGATAGTATCGGAATAAGACCCGCCGTGAGAGTCTCTTCGAAAACCGAAATAACAGAATAACGAAAAGACCGCTTCGGCGGTTTTTTTTGAGAGATAAACGCCTTCGGCGCGATATGAGAGATAATTGACGCTTCGCGTCAAGAGATAAGACTGCTTCGCAGTCGCTTTGGAATAATTTATAATTGTATTTCTTCCTTTTTGAAAAAAGGAAGCGAAAAACTTTTAAAGCTATATGATAATAATTCATTTGCGCAAGCAAATGTTCCTTAACTTGCAAATTGCTTGGCAATTTGCAACTATCTCGTTTGCGAAGCAAACTTATATCTTTTTCAAACTTTTTCAAAAAAGTTTGAAAACCTCATTCGTTCTTCATCAGTTCTTCAATAGCGCGCAAGGTGATTTCCTCGGCGGTCTCACTGTCGGCGGCCTCGGCGATAAGGCGAAAACGCCCCTTTGCCGAGGGGAAGACGCTGACCCTGCCGTCGCCGAAATCAAAGCCCGCCGTGCGCTCGGCTTTGCCGTCGTGAAGTCTGCCGACGGTGGCGCTCATGGTTTTTCCGTCCGCGATGATATATCGCGAAATAACTTTAAGCGGCGGTAAATTTTCGATAAGCCCGTCGAGCGTGATACTATGCTTTTCGCAAAGATATCTCGCCGTCAGCGCGAGTAAGATCCCATCGCGCGCGAGCCTGTCGGACGACGCGAGAACGCGGATGTCGCTTTCGCTGTCGCCGTAAAACGCCGCCGCGACGCCGTTTGACGATATTATCCTCTCGACTGCTTTCGGCGTGTCGGCGGGCAGAAAAATCTCTTTCCGCCCGCTTTTTATCACCACGGCGGCAAGAATGCTCCAATAGTCGATATCCGCTCCGCTCTCGCTTTTCGCGTCGACCTTTGTGCCGTCGGGCGAGATATTGAAAATCGCCCCGCCGCTTTTCAGCGAGAGCTCTTCTTTTATTTCGGCGAGCAGGGAAGAGGATCCTTCCGTCCCGACGCTTATGCGTGAAGGAAGCTTGAAGCTTTTAAGATATTCGACGTATTTTTTGATGATAACTCCGCGTGGGAGCAAAAATACGTTCCCGCTGCCGTCGACAGAAGGCTTTTTCGCGGTAATTTCGCGTAGTTTTTCACGCGAAAGCTCCATCCCGTCGGGTCCGAAAAGCTTGACGCGGAATTTACTGCCCATTAAGCTGACGTGCGCCGTGTAAATATATCCGCTTGCTTCCGCCGCGAAAGAGGCGAGCGACTCGCTCCCGCCCGAGATAACGGTAACGTCGCTCCCGCTTTCCGAAGCGCCGCAGGCGATCTCGAGACTGCGCGAAAGCGCTTTGCCCGCGTCGTGCGAAAAAACGTTTATTTTCCCGTCGCCGCCCAATGCTCTGCCGAGCTTCACGAAATATCCGGCGTCGATACCGTCTGTCGAAAACGCATCGTCGTCGAACCCGAAATCCTCGCGCAAGCCCGAAAAATATTCCTTCGGTCTTACGGTCTCGTCGCTTGCAATAACGCTCCCCGGCGCAAGCATCACGCCGTCGCGTAACTCCGCGTTCTCGCCGATAACGCACCCCGCGGGGATAACGCAGCCGTTCCCGATGACCGCGCCGCTCGCGACGATACTGCCGAAAATAACGCTGTCGCCGACGGTAACGCCGCCGAAAATCAGACTTTTGTCTATCCTCGCCGACGGGTGCAAAGAGCATCTCAATCCGATAACGCTCTCCCCGCCCGAAAAGAACATATTGCATCTGTAAAGCTCTTTAAAAGACCCGACGTCAAACCATATCCCGCTCGGCTCGATGGCGGCGATTTTGTCGCCTGCGCGAAGCATGGCGGGGAATATATCCTTCGCGAAATCGCTCGCCTCGCCGCGTTTTATCCGCGAAAGCACGCTCTTTTTGATAAAATATATCCCCGTGTTGATAAGGTTGGATACCGTGTCGCGTACTGACGGCTTTTCGCGGAATTCCGAAACCGCCCCGTCGGTAACGCATACGCACCCGTATTCGTTTGCGTCGCGAACTCTGTGAAGCAAAATTCCCGCTTCGCATCCGCTTTTCAAAAACTCGTTTTTCGCCGCCGATAAATCAAAATTGCATATCGCGTCGGCGGAGATAACGAGAACTACGTCGTCAAGCTTTTCCGAAATGTTCGCCAAAGCGCCCGCGCTCCCGAGCGCCTTTTCCTCGCGGAAATAGCTTATCCTCCCGCCGTCCGTCCCGTACCTTTCGATTTTCTCGGCAAGATACATGACGGTTACCGCCGTGTTTTTGAACCCGTGCTTTTTCAAAATTTTTGCGATATACCCGAACGCCGTATCGTTCCCGACGGGCATCATCGGCTTCGGGATATTTTCCGTCAACGGCGAAAGTCTGCTCCCGAGACCGCCCGCCAGAACCACCGAATCAAAAAGCTTTTCAGAATTCATCGTCATTCCCCCGTCCTTTTTAAATTATTATTGACGCGGAGGGCAAAAATATACTTGCGGAAAGTTGACAAAACCGATAAAAGCGGGTATTATATTATTATTATGAAAGAATATGGTCTTTTCACCGACGAAATAAATATATCCGGAGGTCTCGCCGTCGCGATAGGCAACTTCGACGGGGTACATATCGCCCATAAAGCGCTTATAAAAGCGCTCGTCGACACCGCGCGCGATAGAGGCGTCCCCTCCGCCGTTTTCACCTTCGAGTCGGACGATAACCCGAAAAAAGACGCTTCACGCCTTATGACCGACGAAAAAAGGTTTTCTCTTCTTTCGTCGCTCGGTGTTGACTTGCTTATAAAAGTCCCCTTCGGGAAAATAAAAAATATCTCCGCCGAAAAATTCGTCTCGGAAATACTTTTAAAAAAGCTTAAAGCGAAAGTGATCGTCTGCGGCTACGATTTCCGCTTCGGAAAAGGCGGAAAAGGGAATACAGACACGCTTAAAGCGATGATGCCGGACGTTTCCGTCATAGCGCTCGACTGCGTCCGCGAAGATAATGAAGCCGTCAGCTCGACGAGGATAAGAAATCTGCTTCAAAGCGGCGATATCGCGGGAGCGAACCGCCTTCTCGGCCATAAATTCTCGATAGACGGCGAAATCGTCCGCGGCGCGAGGATAGGCCACACGATAGGCGTTCCGACGATAAACGTGATATATCCGGAGAAGCTCGCGCTTACGCCCTTCGGCGTCTATATCTCGCTTACGAAGGTCGACGGAAAGATTTATAAAGCTATCACCGATATCGGCAAAAAGCCCACCGTGGGAAGCGATCGTATCATCGCCGAAGCGCATCTGCTTGCCGACTGCGGCGAGCTATACGGAAAATTCGCCGAGATATCGCTTATCTCGTTCGTCCGAAAAGAAGAAAAATTCGAAAGCCTCGAGGCTTTAAAGCTTCAGCTTCAGAAAGATATATCCTCGGCTGAAAAATATTTCGCCGAAAACGGAGAAAACTATGATGCTTAAACGTTTTGTCTCAATATTGCTCTGCGCCCTCCTTTGCGCCTTCGCGCTGCCCTTGCTCGCGCTCGCCGACGAGGAATCGTCCCAACCCCCCGCGCTTCCGTCGAGCCCCGAGCTCGTCGCGGGCTACGCCGCCGTCGCCTATTGCGTCGAATACGACCAGTTTCTGCTCGAAGACAGAATAGACGAGACAGTCGCTCCCTGTGTCGCCGCCAAGCTCGTTACGGGCATGGTCGCCTACGATATAGTCAAAGAGCAGGGACTTTCGATAGATACTCTCGAGGTTACCGTTTCCGCCGAGGCTGTCGCTACGGCGGGCGACGTTATAGATATCCGCGTGCCGATACTGGGTTTAAGAGCCGAAAGCGTCTATTACTGCAAAGACCTTCTCCAATCCCTCTTCGTCGCCTCCGCCAACGACGCCGCGACGACGCTCGCAAGCTTCCTCGGAACCGAATACCTCGGCGGCGGCACTTCCGCTTTCGTCGCGAGGATGAACGAAAAATGCGATGAGCTCGGGCTGACGAAGACCCGTTTCGCCCACCCCGCGGGACTTGACGAGACAGGTCAGTATTCCACCCCGCGCGAGGTCGCCCTGATAGCCGCCGCGTTCTATAAATACGACGAGCTCGTAAAGCTTTCCGACGTCGCGAGCTTCTCGCTCAAAAAGGTCGACTCCACCGGAGGCGGCTCTACCGTCATAAACAAAAACTACCTAAAAAACAATAAATACGTCGCGGGATATCTCAATAAAAACGCTATCGGCATCATCGCCGGACAGAACACGATAAGCGGCGACTACTGCCTTATCACCGCCACCCAGAAAGACGGTATCTCCTATATCTTCGTCGTGATGTGCGCCCCGTCGCTTATTGTCGAAAGCGACGCGGAGGGCAAAAAGACCTACCGCTTCGACGACGTCAACGCTTATACCGAGATGACAAAGATAATCGACTGGGCAAGAAGCTCGTTTCGGATCTGCGACGTCGCCGACCCGTCTGTAATGGTCGCGGAATTACGCGTCGAGATAGGCGTTTCCGACCACGTGATGATCGTCCCGCGTGAAAAAGTCTCAAAGCTCGTACTATTCGTCGATGGCGTCGAGCTCGAAACGAAGGTCGATTTCGATACCGAGCTCGTTTATAAAACCGAGAATAACGGCAGCACCTTCGATACCGTCAAAGCGCCGATAAAAAAGAACCAGAAAGTCGGCGTGATAACCTATTCCTATAACGGCGAGACGATAGCCGTCGTCGATGCCGTCGCCCGCGAAAACGTCGATTCCAACGCCGCAAAATCAATTTTCGATACGATAAAAGGAATCCTGTTCAGCAAAAACGCGCTGATAATACTTTGCGTCATCGGCGGAATAATCGTGCTTTACGCCCTCTTCGCCTTCACGATGTGGATAATCCGCCTCGTCAAGAAGCTCAAAGGCGACCCCAAGCCCAAAAAGAAAAAGAAAAAAGTAAAACCTGTTGACGAAAACGCTACTACCCGCGAGTTAAAATAACAAAAATTAAAAAATATTCCAATTTGCTATTGCATTTATCCGCGTTTTGTGGTAATATTTTGTTTAGCTGCCGAGAACTGCGTTCCTCGGCGCGTAAATATTGATAATTGAAGCTATATTTTGAAAGGAATTTTAATTATGACAGTTCTCGAATACATCATCGGCGGCGTACTTCTCTTGCTTGCGGTTGCCCTCGTCGTTCTCATCTCTCTCCAGCAGAGCAAACGTCATGGCCTCGGCGCTTCCATCGCCGGCACGGGCGCTTCCGAATCCTACCTCGCTAAAAACGGCATCGCCGGTAAGAGCAAAATCCTCGAAAAAGCTACTCTCGCCGTCGCTATCGCTTTCGTTATCCTCGTCGTCGCCCTCTATATCGTCGGCACGATAGATAACAGCGAAGACGCCGAAGATACTTCTTCCGAAGTTTCCGCCGAAGTCTCCACGGTAGTCTCCGAAGCAGTCTGCGAAGCCGAATCCGTTGCGGAATCCGTCGCGGAATCCGTCGCAGAAACTTCTGCCGAATAAAACAAAAAACGTGCCGTGCGAGTTATTCGCACGGCTTTTTTGTTTTAAGTGATAAATTTGCCTGCGGCAAATGATATAAGAGATAAACTCGGCTTCGCCGAGCGAGATAAGACTGCTTCGCAGTCGTTAAGGAATAAAATTTTTATTGTATTCCTTCCTTTTTGAAAAAAGGAAGCGAAAAACTTTTGAAGCTATATGATTATAATTCATTTGCGCAAGCAAATGTTC
>JAZUJV010000085.1:0-7810 GCA_045642945.1 Eubacteriales bacterium
CTTATAGCATCCGAGGTCATCGAAATAATCTATCGATACAAGGCCGGATTCATCCGCTTTGAAATCCGCCGAGCCGTAAACACCCATATCGAAATCGCAAGTCAAACCGTTTTCGCCCCAAGATACGGCGCCGTATTCGTCGCTTTCGCCGTAAGCATAAACTTTATTGTTATAGGTTAATTGCAATCCTTTTGCGGCGTATATACCGCATAATGATCCTTCGGCGGTTATATCGCAGGATTCGGCAAAGGAGATTTTCCCTGCCGTATATACGGCGTTACGCGTAGAGGCGACGCATAGCTCGCCGTAGCCACGGAACTTTGCGTCAGCCGTTCCGCTGAAAACGACACCGTCGTATTCGTTAGCGTTGACTTTGACGTAGTTCTTACCGTCAAGTGTCAGCTCGAAATCAGCAGCATTGGAAGCGATTTCGATTGCCGCAGTGTCGGAAACGGTAATGTCAAGATTATTAAGCGTCAAATTTTCGACAGACTCTTCGACAACGATATATTCGTTTTCGGAAACACCAGAAATGGTAAGACCGCTGTTTTTGATTATAAGTTTGTTCGTATCTTCTTTATCCCATTCGTAATCGGTGCCTGCGACGGCTTCGCCAGACGCGGTCGTTACGTGGATATAGTGGCCGTAATACGGTCCGCCTTTGCAGAACTTAACGGATATAGCGGGACTTGTGCCAAGCTTTACGGCCTCACATTCGGCATCGCGTTCGACGGGTTTTGTTATTTCGTATTCCTCCGCACACCAAACGTCGCCGCCGTAAACGTTTACGCTTTCAGCGACGGACAAGCTTCCGCCGAATGAATATTCCCATTCGACGGCGGGTTTACCGTACGTCAGCGAATACGCGAGTATTTTGGTGACGTCGTCTGTAATAACAATGCCTTTTACACCGTTGACAGCGCTTAATGCATCGCCTTTAGCGATAATATTGCCGGAAGCGGATATCGTAAGAACACTATTTGCGAAAATACCGTATGACGCTCCGTAGACGGTCAGGTTTCCGTCACCCGTAATTTCACCGTCGCGATAGAAGAATATACCATCGGAATTTTCGTAAGATGAGAGGATGTTATCGCCCTTTAAGGTCAGTTTACCGGTTCCGTTAAAGTCGACGGATACTTTGCCCAAAACCGAAATATTAAGGTTTTCTATTGTAATACCGTTGACCCCATCGTTAACGGATATCGATTCTCTCGTCGTGGTACCCGAAACGGTAAGAGCATTCGTCTTGATTATGAGTACCGTGGGGTCGCTTGCTTTCCAGAAATAGTCTTTGCCCTGAACGGCGGGTACTCCGTTTTTGGTTACGGTAAGTCCGTGGCGTGATACTACGACCGATCTGGCAATGCTTGTGCCGTCCTTTACGCATCTGTCGTAAGAGGCATAGGTCGCAACGTGGGTAATATTTTTTTCGTCTACTTTGTAATCCACGGCAGCGCAGACGTAAAATTCCGAGGGAGCGTACAGCGTTCCGCCGCGGTCTATACTCCAGTACATAGCGCCGTAAAAATCGTTATTTCCGTATATTACGGCATTGGTGACGGTATCTTCGAATATAACGCCGTCCTCGGCGCTTATGCCGATATAGCCGTCGAATACGATATTGCCCGAAGCGGAAACGGTCAGCAACTGCATACAATAGATTGCTTCCTCTTTGGCGTTAACGGACAGACCGCCTTCACCGGAAATAATGCCGTTTTTATTAAAGATTATTCCGTGGTAATGCGAATAGGTATTGCTGCCGCTGCAGTTTATAACGTTGGTTCCTTTTAAAATCAGTTCGGAAGAGCCCATAAAAGTAACGGCGTCGCAAGGCGCGGAAATATTAACGTTATCAAAAGTAAGGTCTTCCGCGGTATTTTCGACGTAGATATATTCTTTATCGGTCTCGCCGGAAACGGTAAGACCGGATTTTTTAATTATGAGCTTATCGTTTTCCCAGATACAGTCAACGCCGAATTCAGGCTCGAGACCGTCTTTGGTAACGGTAAGACCATGCTGCAGAATCTTTATGGATTTGGCGGTAAAGGTGGCGGTTTCGAGCTTTTTGGCGTCAGCGTTAACCGCAACGTTGCCGTTAATTTCTTCGGCATCAACATTGAATTCGCGAGAGCCCTTAACGGAAAGATGAGTACCGAATCCGACATTTGTCGCCCAACCGATAGCGCCGAAGTCGTTTGCCTCGCCGTAAACAAGGATATCGGTAACGTCGTTGGTGAATTCAACACCGCCGACGCTTACGGATATACCGTGTTTTGCGCCGCTTATATTCAATTCGCCGGTGGCTTTAACGGTAAGATTGTCTATTGAATTTATGCCGGTATCGTTGGCCGTTATTATCAGGTCTCCATCTCCTGAAATCACGCCGCCGCGGACGAAATCAATACAACAACCGTTTGTCATCGCCAGATTGGATAAACAGTTATTGCCTTCAAGAATAAGTTCACAGTCGCCGCCGAAGTGTATGGCGCTGCTATCGTTTTCGTTCACCGTAATATAAAGATTTTTAATCGTAAGATTATCGACGCCGGAAGCAACAAGAATATGTTCTTTTTCGGTGCTGCCGTATACGGTAAGTCCGCTTTTTTGAATAAAAAGTTCGTTATCGTACCATACATAGTCGGTTCCGAGGATTGCTTCGCGATAATCGTTTTTAACGAAAAGATCGTGTATACCGTCCGCAGCTCCGGTTATCAAAACTGCTTTTGCGGAGTCTTCGCCGACTTTTACGCATTTATCTTCGGTAAGATAAGTTACTCTATCGGTTATCTCGGATTCTTCGGCGTTTATATCGGCAGAGCCCTGAATATTAAGCTTATCGGGAACGGACATTCCGTTACCGGAATAGGCGCCCCATACTATCGCGGCTTTGAAGCCGTAAGCAAGCACTTTTCCGACGGTTTCGGAGAAGAAAACGTATCCGTCGGCGTGGATTCCTTCTTTACCGCCGTTTAATACTATGCTGCCGGTCGAACGAATTAAAACGTTTCGTTTTCCGCAGATGCTTCTTTCGGCGCCCGTAACAACTAAATTACCCCTGCCGGATATCTGGGAGTCTCCACCGAACGATAAACCGTCGCAACCGCCCGTGAAGTTCAAAACGTTGATTCCGGAAAGGATGATGTTGATATCGCTGCCTACATACATTTCATGGGAATAGTTTACCGACAAATCGCAAAACGTGACGTTGTCAACAGAATCTTCGGCAACAATTACTTCTCTATCGGTCGTTCCGCTGACGGCGAGACTGTTAACGCGGATATAGAGAGTTCTGCCTTCCCATCTGTAATCGGAATTATTGACGGCCGCTTCCCCGTTTTTGGTGATATAAAGGTCGTGCCCCTGGATTCTTACGGACCGAGCAACGTTTTCGGCATCCATAATACATCCGTCGACGTCGTTTATGTATGCGTTGTTCAGAGAGACGGTTTCTTCGTCAATGCCGTATGACTCGGTACCGCATACGGAAAACTCTTTGGGAACGATAAGCTTTGCGCCGCTGCCCGTATCCCAAGCAATGCCGCCGAAAGCTTCGTTTTCGCCGTAGGCGACTACAACGTTGGAATCATAGGTAAAGTTGATGGAACCATAGCTGTATATACCGCAGTTTTCGCCGTTTACAGAGACAATGCCGGACGCGGACAAAGTTAATTCTCCGTCGGAAAATATGCCGTCATAGCTGCCGTTTACGGCAAGGTTACCGCCGCCGGAAATTACCGTATCGCCGGAGAGGTATATACCGCTCAGATATTCGCCGTCGGCGTTAAGCGTATTATTGCCTTTTAAGGCGAGATCGGTATCGCCTTCAGTATAAATCGGATACCCGACGGAGGTATTGATATTAAGATCGCTTATCGTAAGATTCGAGACGCCGTTTTTTACCGTAATATATTCGATTGAGGTTTTACCCGAAACGGTAAGACCGCTTGATTTTATGATAAGATTATTTGCGTCACTATTTGACCAATCGTAGTCAACGCCCTTTTCGGCGGGAGCGCCATGCTTGGTTATTTTTATATCGTGATCGTATATGATAACCGATTTCGCGGCAGCGCTGCCGACGCTGACGCGTCCGCTTTCGGCATCGTAAGAAACCGCGCCGTTGATATCGGATTCGGCAACGTTGTATTCGGCGGAGCCTTTAATTTTCAAACCGTTCGGAACTTGGACACCCATAATACATTCCGAATCCCACGAAATCGCACCGGAATCATCATCTTTGCCGTAAATCAGCACTTTATGTACGTTTTCTCCGAATACAACGCCCGTTTCGGCGCGTATACCAAATTCACCGATTGCGTTTATTACGCCGGAGGCATATAAGTATAAAGATTCCAAAGAATATATACCATCGGCGGTACCGAAAACGTCAAGGTTACCGTCGCCGGAAATATAGAGTTCATGCCAGCAAAATATGCCGCAGATTCCTGACAGCGTATTATCGCCTTTTAGGATAAGCTCGCTGTTTCCCCAAAACGTAATCGGAGAAGCCGCGCAGTCTGTTATATTAAGGTTGGAAATAGTTAAATTGCCGACGCTTGGATCTACGCTTATGAACTCGCTGTCGGTCTCGCCGGAAACGGTAAGACCGCTGTTTTTGATATATAGAACGTCGCCGTCCCATAAGTAGTCGACACCTTCGACGGCGGACGTACCGTTTTTGGCTACCGACAGGTCGTGGTCGTCGGCAAACGCCGATATCGCGCTAAACGGCAGAATACCGATAACCATTATGACGGCAAGAAGAATACCTACGATTCTTTTTTTCATAGTTTGTGCCTCGCTTTATATCTTATATTATTTCAAAGTTAACCGCATCGGCGGGATTAAAATATGTTAATTGTATATTTTTAATATGTTAACATATTTATACGGGTTTTGCAATAGTTTTCGAGCGTGCAAAGCTAACTTTCGGACAAAGAAAAGTGCCTTCGGCTAAAACCGAAGGCACGTATTTTTATTGATTATCAGTCGAACCAATTGCTCGGGCAGGAGATTTCGTTATCACCCTGCTCCGAAGCGATTTTGTGGGAAGCTTTGAGAGTATCGTTGTAGTTTCTTTCGAGCGTCTCGCCGTAAACGGTGCCTTCGCTGTAGATTATATACGGGCGGAAGGCGATATCGGTATCTTTGCCCTTATCGGGGATATTCACGATAGTAACGTAGAATACGAAAGTTTCGTAATCGGCGAAGGTTTTATCGGGATCGAAATATTCTTCATCAATGGCGACAGCGGAAAGCCGCGCGGCGCCCGGAGTATTGATAACGAGTTCGTTATCGCCGAGAAGATGAGAAGGATAGAAAATCATTCCGAGATCTTCTACGGACTCGATTTCTTCGGGGGTAAGGAAATAACCGTTATACTGTGCGCCGAGACGGAGAGAAGAGGTCGACTCGTTTACCTTCGCGCCGAGAGAAACAACGCAAACTTCTTTTTCGAAAAGGACTATCTGTTGGAAATAATCCAAATAATAGATTCTTTCGTCACTTGCATTCTCAAACATTAATCCGATGGAAGTGAAATCGTTATGTTCGGCATCGTAGAGCATTGTAAAGTCGGCAAGCTGGTTGGAAGCACCGACAAGGGTGTCCAGAGTATCAACCGTTTCACCGGAGGAAATATCACCGAAGGTTTTGGTATTGTCAACAGAATACGTGTCGATATTATCATCTGTGAGATCTACGCCGGTAAGGAAAATATCGTATCCGTCGAGTTCACCGATATACTGGTTTTTCTCGAAGGTAACGATGCCGCCGTCTCCGAGAGTGCCTTTTACCCAAGCGTCAGGGAAATCGGGGCAGAGATTTTTCATATATACGTCGCTGTCGTCCCAGCCGACGAGGACAACATCTTTTAACGGGCCGTTGGTTCCTGATGCCATACGGGTAAATTCCGTTGTTACGAGACCTACGGGCGGCCGAACGATCTCAGGAGCCGGCTTGGAGATGAGCGTTACGCCCAAATCGCCGTAACCCGAGAAATTCGTTCCGTTATCCCAAAAGAGACCGATGAAATAATCAGGGGAGGTGGGCAGCAGCATCGGGGCGGAAGTTCCCTGCATAATGAGAGTATCGCCCACAACTTCAAATACTATCTTATCGGAATATACGTCGCAAGAATAGATATAAGGATACTGCAGGTAACCCCAGCGAACGCTGAGCGTAACGGTCTGACCGCCGGAATTGCCGAGAGCTATCGGCTGAAACGTATCGAAGGAAATGGTATTGCCGACCTTTTCACCCTTTATCCAAGCGCCGGTGGCGATGGTGCTGAGGGGGTTCTGCCAGTAAACGTCGCCGTTTTCGCACTCAACCATAGTAACGTTGCCTGATTGATTTTCAAGCCTCGTACCGATACCGGGCACATAGTTGAACGCGGCGTTGCCGGCGGCACGTTTATAGGAAACAGTTTTGCCGGCGGGGGGATTCTCTATGATGCCGTATTCATTAACGACGGGTGAGGTCGGATCGTAGAATACCGCCGTTACGGTAACGTCGTAGGTAGGCATTATAAAAGTAAAAGTGGTATCGTTCACTTTGGAAGCGGGAACGTCGCTTCCGGAGATAGCGGTTATTGCACAGTGAATGCTTTTCAATACGTAACCTTCATCGGGAGTAACGGTAACGGTAACGAGTTCCTGCGCTTCCGCGAAAGTTTTATCAAAAGAGATGGAGCCGTGAGCGTTTTGCGCGGTGCCGTCGGTAATGGCGAATAAATCGCCGTCAGCGGCAACGTTTGTGAGAGGCACGATCATCAAAATCATCATTGCGAAAAGCAATATTGCGATAATCCTGTTTTTCATAAATTTGATTCCTTTCGGTTGGTTTTTTCGGTATGAATATTCATACTGATATTTATTTTTTGTTACTATAACATATTTTGGTGTTTATTACAAGAGTTTTAACGATTTTTTACGAAATTTTCGCTGCTTTTTTGATCATGATTTCCTGCTGTTTAGAGAAAACCGCCCGAATCGCTTCGGGCGGATTGAATTTAAAATACTATCGTATCGTTTATCGCGATATAATGTTTTAATTTTTCGAGCGCGTAAGCGGTCTCGGGAGCGAGGAAGGATTTATCCTCCTGACGGCGGAACATATGGCGGAAAAGACGGAGATATGCGACAAGTTTGACTTTGTCGGTAACGAAAGCAAGCTTTTCTTCGTCATCGGTATCGAGATATACTTTTATGAATTTATCCCAGATACGAAGACATTTATCGTAAGGAAGACCGATGAAATTCTCGACTATCGTCGGGTCGGATTCGCCGAGCGCGACGTAGGTAACGTAAACGTTGGCAAGCTCGAAAACGGGATGTCCGTGGGACAGAGTATCCATATCTATAAGGAGCGTTTCGCCGTTTTGGGACATTACGTTATTGGTATGGTAATCGCAATGGAGCATAAAGAGTTTTTCGGGTACTTCGTCAATGAGGGCTTTGAGTTTATTATATTCACAGTCGGTGATATGACCTTTGGCAATTTCGACCCAATCGTATATCCATTTTTTGATATGCGGCATATCTGTTTCTTTTACCGCGGTGGAATGGATTTTTTTGACAAGGAGAGCGTATTCGGTAACGTATTTATCGAAATTGTCGGGGTCTTCGGCGATAAGCTGGGAATAGGATTTGGCGTCGAGAAGCTCGAAAACAGAGCCGAAGCTGTCGCCGACTTTTACGACATCGTAAGAGATGGCGGTAGGGATCCCGAGAACGAATGCTCTTCTCGCAAGTTCGCGTTCGTTTTTGATATCGGGAAGGCTGTCGGGGTTTTTATAGACTTTTAT
>JAZUJV010000086.1:0-9415 GCA_045642945.1 Eubacteriales bacterium
AAAGCGTACTGCGAAACAAACGGATTAAGATGGAGCACCTCCAAATCCGCCGAAGTTACCGATTTCGGTAAAACCGTTGAATCCGAAGCCGAATCCGAAGACGTTTCGGCAGAAAGCAAATAATACGTAAATAATTCTGAAAGGATCATATAAAATGCAATCTCTTTCTTTAAACGAGATAAGAAAAAAATATCTCGAATTCTTCGAAAGCAAAGGACATCTTTGCTTGAATTCTTTCCCGCTCGTACCGCAGGACGACGCTTCGCTCCTGCTTATCAACGCGGGTATGGCACCCCTTAAAAAATACTTTACCGGCGAACGCGTACCGCCGAGAAAGAGAGTTACGACCTGCCAGAAATGCGTTCGTACCCTCGATATCGACAACGTCGGCAAAACTGCGAGACACGGCACCTTCTTTGAAATGCTCGGCAACTTCTCGTTCGGCGATTATTTTAAGGAAGAAGCTATTCCGTGGGCTTGGGAATTCCTTACCAAAGTTATGGGAATACCCGAAGAAAGACTTTATCCCTCCGTATATCTCGAAGACGACGAAGCTTTCGATATCTGGCGCAAAATAGGCGTTCCCGCCGATCATATCGTCCGTTTCGGAAAAGAAGACAACTTCTGGGAAATCGGCTCCGGCCCCTGCGGACCTTGCTCCGAAATTTATTTTGACCGCGGAGAAAAATACGGCTGCGGTAAACCCGATTGCCACGTCGGCTGCGACTGCGATAGATTCATTGAAGTCTGGAACATAGTTTTCACTCAGTTCGACGGCGACGGACAGGGCAATTATACCCGCCTTGCACATCCGAACATAGATACCGGTATGGGTCTCGAAAGACTTGCCTGCGTTATGCAGGACGTCGGCAACCTCTTCGAAGTCGATACCAACAGAAGCATTCTTGACAAAGTATGCGAGCTTTGCGGCAAAGAATATCACGGCTCTGCCGCAGATAACGACGTTTCGATAAGAGTTATCACCGACCATATCAAGACTGCTACCTTCCTTATCGGCGACGGCGTAATACCTTCCAACGAGGGCAGAGGATACATCCTTCGCCGCGTATTGAGAAGAGCGGCTCGCCACGGCAGACTTCTCGGAATCAAGAACACCTTCTTGGGCGACGTCTGTGACGTTGTCATCGCAAACAACTGCGGAGCATATCCCGAACTCGCCGAAAGAAAAGAATACATCAAAAAAACTATTAAAGCCGAAGAAGACCGTTTCGCACAGACTCTTGACTCCGGACTTTCCATTCTCGACAAGATGCTTGCCGAGGCGGAAGCAAAAGGTGAAAAAGTGCTTTCCGGCGAAAACGTATTCAAACTTTACGATACCTTCGGATTCCCGATCGATCTTACCAAAGAGATTACCGAAGAAAAGGGTATTGAAGTTGACGAAGATGCCTTCAAGGCTCTTATGCTCGAACAGAAGAAACGTGCCCGCGAAGCAAGAAACAACATCGACGCGGGTTGGGTCGGCGATACTCTTTCGATGATCGACAAGACCAGAAAGACCGAGTTCGTCGGATATACCGATCTTAAATGCGATTGCGAAATACTCAACATCATCGCGGACGGCGAAGACAACGCGTTCATCACCGGCGGCGAAGCTACCGTAGTGCTTGACAAAACTCCCTTCTACGGTGAAGGCGGCGGTCAGGTCGGCGACACGGGTATTATTTCCTGCGCGAACGGTAAATTCGAAGTTACCGATACCAAGAAGACTCCCGAGGGAATATTCCTCCATATCGGTAAAGTTTTCGAAGGAACGATCGAAAAAGGCAAAGCGAGCGCCGGAGTTAACGTTTGCCGCAGAAATTACATTAAACGCAACCACTCCTCGCTCCACCTTCTTCAGGCGGCGCTTCGTCAGGTCCTCGGTACTCACGTTGAGCAGGCTGGCTCCTACGTCGACGAATTCCGCGGACGTTTCGACTTCACTCACGGCACTGCCGTTACCGCGGAAGAACTTAAAACCGTCGAAGATCTTATCAATAACAGAATTCTCGATAATCTTCCCGTTACTACCGATATTATGACTCCCGACGAAGCGAGAGCAAAAGGCGCTATGGCTTTGTTCGGTGAAAAATACGGCGAAAAAGTCCGTGTCGTAAGCATGGGCGATTTCTCGAAAGAACTTTGCGGCGGTACTCACGTTTCCGCTACCGGCGATATCGGTCAGCTTCGAATCGTTTCCGAATCTTCCGTCGCAGCTGGTGTTAGAAGAATAGAAGTATGCACCGGCATCAACGCTCTTGAAGAAGCAAGAAAAGCCGAGGCTTTGCTTGACGATATCAAGAAAAACGTTAAAGCAGTCGGCAGGGAAGATATCACCCATAAGATCGAACAGCTTATCGAAGAAAACAAAAAGCTTCGTAAAGATATCGAAGCTATAAACAGAAAAGCCGCTTCCGAAGCCGTTGACAAGGCTTATGAAAGCGCTTCCGACGTCAAAGGCGTTAAGCTCGTATGCGTCAAACTCGACGGTACCGTTGACGCGCTCCGCGACGCTGCCGACAGAATATGCGCCAAAGACGATAAAGCCGTTTGCGTATTCGCTACCGTAAACGAAGGAAAAGTCCTTCTCGTTGCGGGATGCGGCGCCGAAGCGGTCAAGATGGGCGCACACGCTGCCAACATCCTTAAAACCGTTTCTCTTATCGTAGGAGGAGGCGGCGGCGGAAGACCGAACAGCGCTTCCAGCGGCGGCAAAGACGCTTCTAAGATTCCCGAAGCTTTGAATGCCGTTTCCGATATTCTCGCTTCCCAGATCAAATAACGGAGGTCAAATATGGATTGCCTTTTCTGTAAAATCATCGCCGGAGAGATCCCTTCGACGAAGGTTTATGAAGACGAAGACGTTTTCGCTTTCAAGGACATAAATCCCAACGCAAAGGTACACGTGCTCGTCGTCCCGAAACATCATATCGATTCTATCGACGTGGTTGACGAAGATAACTTAAAATACGTTTCCGCGGTTATTACCGCTATTCCCAAAATCGCGAAAATATGTAACCTCGAAAACGGATACCGCGTCGTTACCAACGTCGGCGAGGACGGCGGTCAGAGCGTTAAACACCTTCATTTCCATATTCTCGGCGGAGAAAAATTACCCGTAAGACTTGCATAAGGAGTTTACAAAATGAAAGAAATCAGAATCAATCCCGAAACCTATCATTATTATCCTCTTGAAGTCGCAGGCGTAAAGAGAAATCTTCCCATCTGCAAAGTAAGCGATGAGCTTTATATCGGCGCGTTCGTTATTTTCGGCGACGTAGAGTTAACTGTTAAAAGCGCGGAAGCATTAAGCAAAATTATGCCTGAGCACGACGTTATTATCACCGCCGAAGCCAAGGGTATTCCGCTTATCTGCGAACTCGCGAGAATCAACAATGCCGAAAGATATATCGTTGCGAGAAAAGCTCCCAAACTTTATATGAAAGACCCCATCTCCGTTGTAGTACGCTCGATCACCACCGCCGCGCTCCAGGTCCTTTACCTCGATAAATCCGACGCGGATTATATGAAGGGCAAACGCGTCGTTATCGTTGACGACGTTATAAGCACCGGCGAATCGCTTAACGCTATCGAAAAGCTCGTTGAAGAAGCGGGCGGCAACATCGTTGCCAAAATGTCGATACTTGCCGAGGGCGACGCGATAGACAGAAAAGACATCACTTATCTCGAAGAACTTCCTTTGTTCATTCCCGAAAAATAAATTAAAGGAAAAATAAATGTTTGAGAAACGTTATCTCGCGATAATGACCGTGATTTTTGCGGCAGGTATCGGGCTTGCAATTTTTGCTTTCGGTATCGATACCCTTTATTTTCGCGCGATAATCATACTCGCTTTCGTGGTTTCGACCGTTCTTGCCATATATTTCGGTCGTAAACACGATATCGTTCACAAAAAGTCCGTGACGGCGTCCGCTTTGATAGCGGTCGCCGTTCTTTGTTTGGGTTTTTTCAGAGTATGGGCTTACGCCGACCTTGCGCAAAAAGACGTTAAGTACGATAAATTGACGGATTCCGTTGAATTACGCGCCGTAAAATGCCGTGAAAGCTATTGCGACGCGAAAATCGTCGAAAGTAAAAGCGGATTGCCGAAGGGGATGACCGTCAAATTTTACGGAAACGAAACTTTTATAAACGGCGAACGCTTTACCGCCGAGGTAACTTATTATTACAAATTCCGGAACGATTATCTTTCCGACGGAATAACGCTTAACGCTTCCGGATATGTCGTTTCGAGGAACGGCGGCAATTTTCTTTATAAAATAAGGAAAGAAATAATAGAAAGCTGCGACGATATGTACTCCCGTTTTGACAGCGCCGGCTCTATTTCGAAAGCCGTTATAGTCGGCGACAGAAGCAATATGGACGGGCGGCTGTTTACTATATTCGGAAATGCGGGGATTTCTCACGTGCTCGCGATAAGCGGTCTTCACGTTTCGATAATAGCGTCGTCGCTGGCGCTTATTTTGAAAAAGTTCCATATCAATAAGAGAGTTTCGAACGCTATCGTCAGCGTAATAATATTTTTCTATGCTTTGATAGTCGGATATTCGCCGTCAATAATAAGAGCGGCATCAATGATAATTGTCATATATATCGTCAAAGCCATGATGAAAGATATCGACGGTTTTACGCTTGTATTCGAAATTCTTCTCGCGTTTGCGCTTATTAACCCTTATTCGCTTTGCTCGGCGTCGCTACAGTTGTCATTCGCCTGCACGATAGGCATAATGATAACCGAAAAAATGATGCGAAGGATCGATCACGACAAGGAAGACTTCGACGACAGTTACGCCGATAAATATAAAACCGTATTGTATAAAGTTTATCGGTTTATCGGCGATCCTATTATAGTATCTTTTGCCGCGGCGGTATTTTCGTTCCCGATACTTTACGGTTCGTTCGATACGGTTTCTTATATTACTCCGATAAGCAACGTAATATTGGTGCCGTTGTTTTCTTTCGCGACAAGGCTTTCCATGTATGCAGTAGCGGTATATCCGATATGGTCTTTTGCGGGGAAGATATTGGCTTTTCCCGCGGGACTGATATTCGAACTGATAACCAAATGCTGTGATTGGATATATTCTTTAAACGTCGGCAGAATGTCAACGCATATGCCGCTTATGTGGATACCTTTATTGTTCTCGATAGTGCTTATAATAGCCGTTTCTCGCGGCGGGAAGCATATGAAAAAGGTTTTATCTGTCGCGACGGCGGCGTTTATAATTTCGCTCGGAATATCTTACGCCTATAACGAAATATATAAAAATGACCGGGTCATTATCGAAACTTCCGCCGAAAAGTCGAAGCGCGTTTATATACAGAACGAGAACATCAACTGTTATTTCGATCTGGGCGGCAGCGCGGATTCGGATTGTATATTTGAAAACGGGGAAGTCAGCCTTGACGCATACGTGGTAGTGAATTTACAGAAAAGTTCGGTAAACAGATTCAAAAGAATGACGGAAAGCCTAAAAGTTGACCGCGTTTATCTTCCAAATCCCAAAAATTCTGACGAAATATTGCTTATTTCGGAAATTAAGGAGTTGGCAAACCGAATGAATTGTGATATAATAGATTATTATGAAGATTGTACCGTTGATTCAGGCGAAGATTCGCTTGCTTACGTTGACATAACAGGTCAATCTCCGATCGTCGAATATTCCGACGGGAATCATAAAGTTACGGTTATCTGCGGCAGTTATTCCGAAAAAATCGTTTCCGACGTAGTGGTGCTTATGAAGGATTATGACGGACCGAGCGTATCGCTCGAATGCGACAAAGTCTTTATGTATGATAACGGTAAAGAAAGCAATATTTTACCGGACGAAAAGTTCGATGAAAATTGCAGGATAACCTTTAAGGTTTCGGAAAACAAAGGATACGAATATGGAAATTGATGAACTAAAAAAGCGAATAAAGGATAATGACCTGTCCGGAGTCTTTCTGTTTTGCGGAAAAGAAAATTTTATGAAGGATCACTACGCTTCGATTTTAAGAAAGAAAGTCGATCAGTCTCCGCTTCCGGAATTCAACCATATATATTTCAACGCGTCTTCCGACAAGCTTTCGGATTTAGAGGACGCTTTCGATTCGCTTCCTTATATGTGGGAAACGAAAATAATAGAGATAACCGATATCGAAAACGCGAATTTCAACGATTCCGATTTAGAAACCTACGAGCGTATTTTCTCCGACGTTCCCGATTATCTTACCGTTCTTATCGTTTTGAGGTCCGACGATTCCGATGATTCGGCGGGTGAGAAAACCAAAAAGAAAACCGGGATCGCCGCGTTTATCGGTGTAGTTAAAAAATGCGGCTACGTCGTTGAATTCGAACCTGAAAAGGCCGATAAACTTATTGGGTGGATACACAAGCATTTTGCTTCGGAAGGCGTTGCGTTTAATCCGAACGTTCCCGCGGAAATGATTAATTATTGCGGCAGCGATATGTATATCCTTGAAGGAGAAATAAAGAAGTTGAGCGCTGCTTTCGACGGTACGCCGCTTGCCGTATCCGACGTTCATAAATATTGCTGTGAGAACACGGCATACAAATATTTCGATATAGCGAGCGCCTTGAACCGCCGTGATATTCTCGGCGCAAAAAGGATTTACGAAGGGCTTGAACTTAAAAAAAGCGATGTTCCCGCCGCGCTCGGATATATAATCAAAACCTATTCGGATATGCTTTTGGTAAAGACAGGCATAGACGGCGGAAAAGGTTACGACGTTATTGCGAAAGATCTTAAGCTTCCGTCGTGGAGAGTAGGGAAGATAGCGCAGTCCGTTTCCTCTTCGACTTCACGTTCGCTTTCTTTTGCGATCAACTGTCTTTCGACTGCCGATACCCATATCAAAAGCATGAACGGTGACCCGAAGCGGATACTCGAGCTCGCTTTTTACAGGATTTGCGCCTATGGAAGATAAGCTTATACTTAAATATCCTGTTATCGTCGAGGGAAGATACGATAAAGCCAAAGTCAGCGGCGTCGTTTCAAGTCCCGTGATTACGCTTGACGGATTTTCCGTATTTAACAACGAAGAGAAAAAACTGCTTTTAAACAGACTTTCTTCGGAAACGGGCGTGATCGTTTTAGCCGACAGCGACAGAGCGGGCAACTTCATCCGCGCAAGGCTTAAAGGTATTTTAAAGGGAAAAGTATATAACGTATATGCGCCCTGCATAAAAGGCAAGGAGCGCAGGAAAGAGCATCCGTCCGCCGACGGACTTCTGGGTGTCGAAGGGATAGATGAAAAATCCATCTATGAATTGCTTAAACCTTTCGCGTCCGAGGAAAGCCGAAGCGGTGCGCAGATAGACAAAGCAAGATTTTACGCCGACGGTTTTTCGGGCGGAGATAACTCTTCCGAAAAAAGAACAAGGCTTGCGAGAGAACTGAAACTGCCCGAAACACTTACCGCGAAAGCTTTGCTCGAGGCGATAAATCTTCTTGTAACTTACGAAGAATACACCGATGCCGTTTTGAAGGTAAACAATGTTGAATAAACCGAAAAAAGTGGGAATAATCACGCTTGGATGCCGTGTCAATCAATACGAGTCCGCGTATATTTCCGAAGCATTGAAAAATAAAGGATACGAAGTCGCAAGCGAAGGCGACGATTGCGATTATTACGTCGTCAACACCTGCGCCGTTACTGCCGAGAGCGAAAGAAAAAGCAGGCAGGCCGTCAGGAAGGCGGCAAAAAACGCACGTGTTGCCGTAATAGGCTGTGCTTCGCAGATTAACACTATATTCAAAGAAATTCCTAACGTTATTTACGTCGGCGGATGCCGAGATAAAAAGGGTTGTATAGATGCTATCGTAAACGACGACGGCAGTCTTAATTATAACGTAAAGGATATGTCGGACGCCGTTTATGAGGATATGTCGGTATCCGACCATAAACCCGTATTTTCGGAATGCCGTGCGTTCGTAAAGATCGAGGACGGCTGTAACGGGAAATGCGCTTACTGTATTATACCTAAATGCAGAGGAAAAGTAAGATCGAGAGACGCCGAAAGCATTATACGCGAGGCGGAAACGCTCGCTTTGCGCGGATATAAAGAAATAATCCTTACCGGAATAGAGGTCAGCGCATACAATAAAATGCCGCTGCCGGAGCTGATAAAGCGCGTATCGGAGATCGACGGTATCGAAAGAATAAGACTCGGCTCGCTTTCTCCGAATCTAATTAGCGGAAAGTTTGTTAAAGCCGTTTCGGAATGTAATAAGTTTATGCCGCACGTGCATCTTTCTCTCCAATCCTGTAACGATAAAGTCCTTAAAGATATGCGAAGACCTTATTCGAAGCAGGACATCGTCGATAAGGTCGCTGTTTTAAGAAAATATATACCGAATTGTATGCTTTCCGCAGACATAATCGTCGGATTTCCCGGCGAGACTGAACAGGATTTTTCGGAGACTGCGGATTGCCTTCAAAAGCTCGGCGTGTTCCATATCCACGCGTTCCCGTATTCCGAAAGAAAAGGAACGCCAGCGGCGGATATGCCGAATAAGGTTCCAAAGGAAATAAGGTATATACGCAACGCCGAATTGATCAAAAGGTCCGAAAGCATAAAGGCAAAAATACTTGAAAGTATATTCTGCGACGACCAGAAAATCCTTGTTGAAAAAATAGAAAACGGCATTGCCTACGGCCATACCGAAGGATATCTGGACGCGAAAATAAAAATCACTGATAAAGCGATAAATATCGGAGATATCGTCAGCGCGAAAATCTTTTCAAACGACGGTAACACTCTTGAATGTGTATTTACGGAGGAACAAAAATGAACGGAAACGAATTTGAAAACGTATTGAACGACAGCGGCGAGATTATAAACGAAAAAGCCGACGTCATCGCCGCGGAGCTTAAAGATGCCGTAACGTCGGGGATATATTCCGTTCTTTTCCGCCGTGTAAACGACGTAAGAATTACAGATATGAGAATCGCAAAAGCCTTTGAAAACTTTGTGGGACTTGTAGATTGCGGAAGCTCATTCACACTTGCGGATATGATGTATTCCGCAGAGTCGGTCATAAAGGGTTTTGACGTTTTCGAAAATGCCGGATGCGAAATTTATTGCTTCGACTCCAATCCTGCGAAAGGGTATATACCGAAGAATCTTCTTAAATATTCTGTAAGCAGTATATATGCTTTGCTTAATTCGAGAAATGGACTTATTCTTGATTTCGGCGCAATCGGCGAAAACATTACTGCCGGTGAACTCAAACGCTTTGCGCTGATAACGCCCAAAAAAGCGGGAAAATTCAGAGACGAAGCCGCGAAGGCGGGACTTAACTTTGTTCGCTGCGGTACCGTATCTTCTCAATGCAAATATATCATCAGTTACGCGAGCAATTACGCTTCGTCGTTTGATAAGCCG
>JAZUJV010000087.1:0-2847 GCA_045642945.1 Eubacteriales bacterium
CGGCTTAAAAGTTTTTGCCAAACTTTTTTCAAAAAGGCGCGCGCCTTAAAAACTTTTTTTGCCTCTTTTTTCCAGGAAAAAGGCAGAGCGATTTCTTTATATTGATTTTTAACGTGTAAAGTGTTATACTAATAAAAACGAAAAAAGCGGAGGCGGAAAAATGGAAAAATTAGGTACTTTGGCGTTGTCTTCCGACATACTCGAAAAAGCGAACATAGGGCTTTGGGCGTTCGAGCTCGACGAGGGCTGTGCGCCGAGGATGTACGCGGACGACACGATGCTCAAGCTCATCGGGCTTAAAGAGAGGATCTCGCCCGAGGAGACTTATCACGCCTGGTACGACTATATAGATGCCGCGCATTATGGCGAGGTAGGCGAAGCGGTCGACAAGATGATCGCGGGCGTTTACGCCGAGGTGCAGTATCCGTGGCATAACCCGAACGGCGAGATATGGACGGTGCGCTGCGGCGGTATGCGTAACTATGCTTATACGAAGGGTATAAGGATAGAGGGCACGCACCAGAATATTTCCGCGCTGATGCATTACGAGAAGAAGAACCTTTCCGACCTTCTCGGCTCGCTCGCGGATAACTTCCTTCAGGTCTATTTTCTCGACCCGTATACGGGCAGTTTCAGTTCTTTCGCGGGCAGCGCTTTCGACGGCGACGAGGATAGGGATTACAGCAAGATAAACTTTTACGACGACGTCGCGGAAAGAAGCGGCTCGATAGTTCACCCCGACGATAAGCCGCTTATAGATAAAATGTATTCGAAAGAGAACCTCGTCGCGGTCCTCGAATCCGGCGAGCCGAGCGATTTCGTTATAAGATGGCCGACTGGCGTCGGCGACGAATGCGTTTATATGAAAAACCGTCTCGTGCCGTTCGTCGACGCGGACGGAACGAAAAAGCTCGTTATAGGCGTTCTCGACGTAACGAAGGATAAGGCCGCCGAGCGGAAGCTCGAGGAGAGAAATACCTATCTCGGATATTTCTTAAAGGGATTTAACTCCGCGTATATCGTCGATTTGGCGAAAAACGAGTTTGAGATACTGCATATGAGCGACGACTTCCGCAAAGTCTTCACCATGGACGGAAGCAAGAGCGATATGGACAATTTTATCGCGAAGCATATCCACGAAGACGACCGCGAGACGATGAAAAAGATGTTGGACGGCGCGAACGTGATGAAGATGCTCGAAACGCAAAGCGAGATCTCATTCACAACGCGCGAGGTTTTCGGCGACAGCGTAAAGACGATGAGAGTGCTTATCGTCCGCGGCGTAGATAATACCCGCGCCGCAGTCGGATTTCTGGATATCACCGACGAGGTCGAAAAGGAAAAGGAAAACAGCCGAAGGCTCGAAGCGGCGAACGAAGCGAAAACCGCGTTCCTTTTCAATATGTCCCACGATATAAGAACGCCGATGAACGCGATAATCGGGTTTACCGAGATGGCGCAGAAGCATATAGACGATACCGAGAAGGTCGAAAACTGTCTCGAAAAGGTAAGCTCTTCGAGCAAGCATCTTTTAAGCCTTATCAACGACGTGCTCGATATGGCGAGGATAGAATCCGGCAAGATGCAGATAGAGGAGCAGGTTATAAATATCCGCGAGGCAAGTAAATCCGCGATGGCGATAGCTTATGAAAACGCGGAGGCGCGGGATATAAAGCTTACGTTACATTCCGGCCCCGTCGGCGACGAGTACGTTTACGGCGATACGCTTAAAATAAGCCAGATAGCGCTGAATATTATGTCGAACGCCGTTAAATATACCAACCCCGGCGGAAGGGTAGACGTAAGGGTCGAAGAGGTCGAATGCGGCGACCCCGAAAGACTTGTATGCGACCTTATCGTCGAGGATACCGGAATAGGTATGTCCGAGGAATTCCTCGCGAGGATTTTCGAGCCGTTCGAAAGGTCGGAAAACTCCACGAAGACGGGTATTCAGGGCACGGGGCTCGGCATGGCTATCACGAAAGAGCTTGTCGAAAAGATGGGCGGAAAGATTTGGGTCGAGAGTAAGCTCGGCGTCGGAACGAAGGTTACCGTCCGATTTAACTTCAGGCGCGCCGAAAAGGCGGTAAGCAGCGGCGCGGATGAGGAAACCGCCGCCGTCGATTTAAAGGGCAAAAAAGTCCTTTTGGTCGAGGATAACGAGCTTAACCGCGAGATCGCGGCGGATATACTTTCGGAAGAGGGTATGATTATAGAGACCGCCGAGGACGGCGACGTCGCCGTCGAGATAATGAAAAACGCGGCGGAAGGGCAGTTCGACCTGATACTTATGGATATCCAGATGCCGAGAATGAACGGCTATGAGGCGACGAAGGCGATACGCGCGCTGCCGGATAAAAAGACCGCCGCCACCCCGATAGTCGCGATGACCGCGAACGCTTTCGAGGAGGACAGACAAAACGCGCTCGCCGTGGGAATGAACGGCCACGCCGCGAAGCCGATAGACGTATCTAAGCTGATGAAACTGCTCGGAGAGATATTGAAATAACGCTTCGGCAAAAGAAAAAGGTGCATTTTTCAATGCACCTTTGTTTTTTTGCGTTTTTCTTCCGCGAAAGTTTAATTTCGCGAATTAAAAGCTTTTTGGCACAACTTTTTCACGAAAAAGGTGTGAAGTTTTTGCAAGAGCTTTTTTCAAAAAGCGGCGCGCTTTAAAAGTTTTTCGCTTCCTTTTTTAAAAAAGGAAGAAATACAATAGAAAATTTATTCCTTAACGACTGCGAAGCAGTCTTATCTCACTCGGCGAAGCCGAGTTTATCTCTCATATCGCGCCGAAGGCGTTTATCTCTTTTGTTCCGCGCCGCGGACCGCATCGTTTCGCATCTC
>JAZUJV010000088.1:0-6850 GCA_045642945.1 Eubacteriales bacterium
GAGCGCGGAAGCGCGAGCTTTAAAAGCTTTTTCGCCTGCCTTTTTCGTGAAAAAGGCAGGTCTGCGCCGCATCGCTCAGCCCGAATGGGCGTAGCGAGGGGGTTGCGGATTGATTTTTTTGCCCGCGCCGCCGGGGGCGGAAGCAGCGGGCGGAAAAATTGTGCAGCGACCGCATTTTAAACCAAAGCGAAGCGAAGGCAATTAAAATGCGAGCGTCGCAAACCGTAACGAATCCGAACCCGAAGGCGTACTATCGTACGACGAGAGGTGAGGTTCGTTCAAAGAACAAAAAACGCATAAAATGAAGAAAACGGGCACGAGTGCCCGTTTTCAACCTTATTGATATAAACTTTTCTTAAGCTCAAACCAAACTTATAAAATTTTCGCGTTTTTTGTTCGGTCTGCGCCGCATCGCTCAGCCTTAATACGCTTTAGCCCAGACGACGATGAACTTGGCGTCCTTGCCGCAGCAGACGCACTTATCGCCTTCGTGTACTTCGTGGCCGAAGGGGATACAGCGGGAGCCGACGCCTGTCTGTTCTTTGACGGAGTCTTCACATTCCTCGTCGCCGCACCAAGGGGCGAGGACGAAGCCGTCGCCTTTTTCGGCGATGGCTTTCTTTATTTCGTCGAGGGTCAGGCAGGAATAGGTCTTGTTCTCGCGGTTTGCGAGAGCTTTTTCATACATACCGGTTCTGACTTTTTCGAGAGTTTCTTTGACGGTTTCGGCGATATTTTCGAGCGGGGCGAATATCTTTTCGCCGTTATGACGGGTAACGAGGACACAGTTTCCGCTTTCGATATCACGCGGTCCGAGCTCGATACGGACGGGAACGCCTTTCATCTCGTATTCCGAGAATTTCCAGCCGGCGGAGTTTTCGCTGTCGTCGAGTTTTACGCGGATGCCCGCGGAGGCAAGCTCTTCTTTAAGCGCGGCACAGCGCTCGAGCACGCCCTCTTTATGCTGGGCGACGGGAACTATGACGACCTGAACAGGCGCGACGGCAGGCGGAAGGACGAGTCCGCGATCGTCGCCGTGAGTCATGATTATCGCGCCGATGAGTCGCGTGGTAACGCCCCATGAGGTCTGGAACGGATAGGCTTTTACGTTATCTTTGGTGGTATACTGGATATCGAACGCTTTTGCGAAGCCGTCGCCGAAATAGTGGCTGGTACCCGCCTGCAAAGCTTTGCCGTCGTGCATAAGCGCTTCGATGGCGTAGGTCGCTTCGGCGCCCGCGAATTTATCGCTTTCGGTCTTTTTGCCTTTTATTACGGGCATCGCGAGGGCTTTTTCGCAGAAATCGGCGTAGACGTTTAACATCTGTTCGGTCTCGGCTATCGCCTCTTCGGCGGTGGCGTGGATCGTATGGCCCTCCTGCCACAGGAACTCACGGGTACGAAGGAACGGTCTCGTCGTCTTTTCGCAGCGGACGACGCTTACCCACTGGTTATAGAGCTTGGGAAGGTCGCGGTAGGAATGGACGATGTTGGCGTAATGCTCGCAGAAGAGCGTTTCGCTCGTCGGACGGACGCAGAGGCGGTCTTCGAGCGGCTCGTTGCCGCCGTGGGTAACCCAGGCGACCTCGGGAGCGAAGCCCTCGACATGGTCTTTTTCCTTTTGGAGAAGGCTTTCGGGAATGAACATCGGCATACAGACGTTCTCGTGGCCGAGGCGTTTGAACTCGGTATCCAAAATATGCTGGATATTCTCCCAGATAGCGTAGGCGTAGGGGCGTATAACGAGACAGCCCTTAACGGACGTGTATTCGATAAGCTCGGCTTTTTTGACTATGTCGGTGTACCATTGAGCGAAATCCTCGTCCATCGGGGTTATTTCCTCAACGAATTTCTTGTCTGCCATAAGAATTTTCCTTTCGCGTAAAAAATGTTAGGAATAAATGATTTTTAAGTGTTGCAAATTTTTGAAATATAGCTATAATATTATCTTGATGGAGTATAGCAGATATTTTTTACTTTGTCAATTGCTTTATATACTTACTCGGAGGAAACATGAAAAACATTTTTAAAGCGCTCGCAATAATGCTTGCGGCAATTATGATAATAACTGCGTTCGGAACGCTCGTTCTGGCGGAAAACGAAGAAAGCACGGAAAGCTCTTCGGAGGCGGAAAGCCCGTCGGCCGAAGAAACCTCGCAGCCCTCGGGCGACGAGACTTCCGAAGCGTCCGGCGACGAAACGTCGGACGTATCGGGCGATGAAACATCCGACGTATCGGGTGATGAAACATCCGACGTATCGGGCGATGAGACTTCCGACGTATCGGGCGAAGAAACTTCGGATATGCCCGAGCCGGATTACACCGTAACCTTCGAGGGTGTCGGCGTAACGGTGCTTTGCAACGACAAAGAGATAAAAGACGTATATTACGGATATCTTTCCGAAAGCTCGCGCGCGACGATAACCGTAAGGCTCGACCCGAAATATCATATCGAAGACCCATACGACGACATCGACTGCGGCAACGTCATCTTCGCGAAGACCGCCGAGAATATTTATCAGGGCACCTTCAAGCCGAAGGCGGGAGAGCAATATCACATCAAGGTAAACGCGCAGCGTATTCCCCAGCCCGTAAGCCTCAGCGTCAGCGCGACGGCGAAGGGCGTAAACGGATATTCCGTTACGGTAAACGGGCTCTCCTACGACCCCGCGACGATGAAGATCATCGAAGGCGACGCCGTTTCGGTAACCTTCGACCTCGCGGAGGATTTTGACGCGGACAAATCCGAGCTTATCGTAAACGGAAGACCCGAACAGCTTTATGAAAACGTCTATTCCTTCACCATGAACGAGGATACGGCGATAGTTCTGAAATCCGCGACGGTCAAAATCACCGTTCGCATAGAAGGCTCGGGCAGCGTTACCGCGGGCAAATACGGGACCTATTCCGGTGTGGCGGGGGTTTCGGAAAAAGTATTTGAGATCTCCAAAGACGACAGAGTGGCGTTTCAGCTTAATCCGTCGGCGGATTGGAAGATACAGTCGGTGAACATCACCGAATCCGACCATGCGGGCAGCAACGGACTTTTTTACGTCGTCGCGCACGGAGATTCGCTGTTTCACGTTATATTTAAAAAAGAAGACGCACCCGTATCGACCACGGCGACCGTAAGACTTAACGTCGGCATGGGCGGCAGCGTCGAAGCGGGCGGAAAGAAGGTCATCGGCGGCACGGGAACTTCTTTTGAGCTTGAAAAGGGCGCGCAGCTTGATTTTAAAGTTACCGCCGACGAAGACTTTGAGCTTGACGTGTTCCGCGTTTCGGGCAATTCGGTTCCGGTAAGCGGCGGCAGCTATACCCTTACGAACATTCAGGAAAACGTTACCGTATCGGTATCCTTCAAGAGCAACAAGCCCATAGTCGACGACGGCGCGATAGGCGTTGAAGACATCAACTGGAACGGCGGCGATATAATCGTAGACGTTCGCGGAAACAAGCTTGTTAAACGCGAAGTTCTCGACAAGATAGCCGAGCTTGACGCCAGCACGGGCAAATACGTCGCGTTTGTCGGCGACGAAACGACGCTTTACGTTCCCTACGGCGGCAAGAGCGAGGGCTCCGGCACGCTCGCGGACCTTTCGGGCAGAGAGCTTACCTCGGGAGACCTGAAAGACAGGATCGAGCAGGCGATAAAGGACAAGACCGATCAGGACATAGTCCATAAAATATATACCTTCAACGTCGGTTTTTCGCTCCCCGTCGGGACGCAGGCGCAGTTCAACCTCGGCGAGCAGTTCGCCGATTACGGCGCCGTGATGCTTCTTTTCGACGCCGAGGAAAACAAATTCTATACCAAACCCGAAGCGCCCTATTCGGTTTACGTCGATGAAAAAGGCGTGAGCGGACAGTACGCCTACGACAACGAGGGTTTGGTCATGCTCTCGAAGAACATTCCGGGCGAATATACGATAGAAGCGACGGCTTTAAACGTCGGCGGCTCGATAAATCCTTCGGGAATAACGAGCGCAACGCTTAAATCCAGCGCAAGCTTCCTCGTTACGGCGAACCCGGGCTACGTTATCAGCCGTATCTTCGTGGATGACGTCGAGCTCGAGAATGTCGCGGGGCTTTCGACCTACACCCACACCTTCGAAAACATCAGCAACGACCACACCATAAAAGCCGAGTTCGCCATTTCCGGAACGATATCGCAAGACGAAGATGACACGGACGGAAACAGATCGCTGGTCGTGGTCCTTATAATCGTGCTCGTCGCACTTCTCGGCGCGGCGGCGCTCTTCTTCGTAAAATGGAAGCAGGAAAAATTCTGATATGTTCGAAAAGATTTTGGATAAGCTTAAAGCACACGCAAAAACCGTAATATTTGCCGCGATAACCGTTTTCGTCGTCGTTCTTATAATCGTGGCGGCGGCGCGCCGCGAAAATAAAACGGACTGGGCTTCGTCGCCTGTTACGTCGGACATTCCCGAATTCACGGCGGCAAGCGGAGAGATCGAGTTCGGCGAAGGATTTGCCGTCGGGTATTACGAAAACGTAACGAGCGCGCAGATAGCGGAATATGAATCGCTGCTCGCCGAAAAGCTCGGTATAGTTTTCCCGCCGAAGGAATACCCCTGCGCGAAAGAATACGACGGCAGACTTATTATTTTACATTACAACGTTACCGAAAAGAATTTTTCCGTAACGGTTACCAAAACAGACAAAGACACCGTTTCGGAGGAACAGTAATATGACTATCAGCAACTCTATCAAAGCAATTATCATCGACGGGACGAAGCTTCTTACCGTACAGCTTCGCTCGCCCGACGGAAAGGAATACTACACGCTTCCCGGCGGGAAGCAGAAGCCCGACGAGCTTATTCTCGACGCGCTCAAACGCGAGGTTCTGGAAGAGACGGGCTTGGACGTCGCGCCGAAAAAGCTTCTTTTCATCCGCGAAGGCTTCCGCGAGGAGAGCCACAGAATAGAGATGATGTTCGTTTGCGACATTATCGGCAAAAACGATAAAGCGCAGCTTTCCTACGACCCGAACCAGATTGGCACGAAATGGCTTTCGATAGACAACATTCTTCACGAAAACCTTGAGCCCGCGGATATGAGAAACATCATCAAGCAATATTTCCTCGGCAAGAGCAACGACATATATCTCGGCGAGATGAAATAAGGAGAAAATATGCTTTATTTATCGGACAAGGTGAACGCCGACGCGGTCGCGGCAGTCATAAAAGAATGTGAAGAGCAGGGGATACATTTCCGCTGCGTTCAGGTTTTAAGAGGCGGCGAACCGCAGCTTAAAATGGCTTTCGAGCCCTACGACATCGACGCGCCGATGCACCTTTATTCGCTTTCGAAATCGTTTACGTCAGTCGCTTTCGGAATCTGCTGCGACGAAGGGCTTATCACGCCCGAATCGCATCTTTCGGAGATTTTCCCCGACAAGATGCCGGAAAACCCGAGCGAGGAAATAAAAAAGATGCGCTTTTGCGACCTGCTTTCGATGAGAAGCGGGCACGGAGTCTGCGCGCTGGCGAAGATGCGCTGGTCGGAGGACGCGATAAAGGCGTTTTTCGAGCAGCCGATACCCAACGAGCCGGGGACGAAATTCATTTACAGCACGGGCGCGACCTGTGTTTGCGCGGCGGCGGTGGAAAAAGTTACCGGCAGAAAGCTCGTCGATTTTCTTGACGAAAAGCTCTTTTCGGTTCTTGAATGTGAAAAACCGGTATGGCTCGAATGCCGCGACGGGCAGACGCTCGGCGGCACGGGGCTTATGATATCCAGCGAAACCTTGACGAAGTTCGGATTGATGCTTAGAAACGGCGGCGTTTACAACGGAAAACGCATCGTCAGCGAGAAATATTTACGCGACGCGACGTCGGTACACGCCGACAACAGCTGTAACGGCACGCCCGACTGGGTGGCGGGCTACGGCTGGCAGTTCTGGATAAACGACCGCGAAGGTTTTCGCGGGGACGGCGCCTTCGGGCAGCTTTGCGTTATTCTTCCGAGCACCGACACGGTGGTTACCGTTATGGGCGAGGTCGGGAATATGCAGAACGAGATGACGATGGTGTATAAGCTTGTCGACACGATGTTCGACGGCAAGGGCGACGAAAAGGCGCTTGACGGGCTTATCAAAAATCTTTATTCGCTTAAAAAGAGCGGGGACGGATTCAACAAGGACGTCGCCTTCGACGTAGCGGAAAACGTTTGTGAAATAAAGAATTTCCGCTTCTACGGCGAGAATCTTTTGCACGTCGTTTTAGAGACGGGCTACGGCAGACGCGAGTTCGTATGCGGCAACGGCGAATACATTTTGAATCATTTTCAGGGCAAATGCTTAAGCCCGACGATATCGCAGCTTGATCCCGCGCTTTACACCGTGGAACGCGTGAACGTTTTCGCGGGGTACGAAAAACTCGGCGAGAACAGATATCTTATCACGCTCCGCCATTACGACACGCCGCACGTTCAGCGCTGGGAAGTCGATCTCGACGCGGGAACCGTGGAGATAAAGGTGTTTGTCGGGGATATGATCGTAAAGCATTTTGAGAAAATTCAGGGATAGAAAAAAGACCGCGGGAAGCGGTCTTTTTCAGAGATATACGCCTTCGGCGCGATATGAGAGATAATGACGCTACGCGTCAAGAGATAAGACTGCTTCGCAGCCGTTAAGGAATAATTTATAAATTGTATTTCTTCCTTTTTGAAAAAAGGAAGCGAAAAACTTTTAAAGCTATATGATTATAATTCATTTGCGCAAGCAAATGTTCCTTAACTTGCAAATTGCATCGCAATTTGCAATTATCTCGTTTGCGAAGCAAACTTATCTCTCATATCATTTGCCGAAGGCAAATTTATCTCTTG
>JAZUJV010000089.1:0-10284 GCA_045642945.1 Eubacteriales bacterium
TTTTTGAAAAAAGCTTGGCAAAAACTTTTAATGCCGCGAAAGTAAACTTTCGCGGTGTTTTCACAATAAAAATCGTTCGCGAAGCGCGCTGAATGCCGAGTGCTTAAAAAACGCCGTGCTCAAATCGCACGGCGTTTTGTTATTTTATCGTTTCCAATGCCGTTTCGACGGCATTGACGAGCGTATCGAGAGGTAATGCGAAGGTATCCTTCGGCATTCGCGGAAGCTGTTCGGGCACGCAGGGGAGATGTATAAAAGCGCATTTCGTATCGGTATTTTTAAGGTAATCGAGCGTCAGGTAGAGCAGGTCGTTACAGACGAACGTGCCGGCGGTATAGGAAACCGCGGCGGGGATATTCTTTTTATTTATCGCGTCGGCGATTGCTTTTACGTCGAGCGTCGAAAAGAGGGCGTTTTCGCCGTCTTTTTTTATTTTTTCATCGGTAACGAGGTTATTTTCGTTATCGGGTATCTTGCAGTCGCGCAGGTTTATCGCCACGCGCTCGACGGTTATATTCTTTCTGCCCGCCGCCTGCCCGAGACAAATTACGGCATCAGGTTTGAATTCTTCGATTTTTTCGCGCAATTTCAAAAATGCTTTATCGAAAACCGTCGGGACTACGATTTTTTCGAGCGTTACGCCGCTTATACCGTTTAATTTTTCGAGCACGAGGGACGAGGGGTTTATAATTTCTCCGCCGAAAGCGTCGAAGGCGGAAACGAGAATTTTCATAATTTTTCCCTTTTTTCATATTATTTCGCACAATATTAACATATTATTCAAATCGTGTCAACCGCTCTCTATTTACAAACGGTTTAAAAAGTATTATAATACCCAAAGTATTATTTTTTCGGAGAAAATTATGGCAAGCAACGTTCCGAACAAGCTTTGGACCCACGATTTTACTATAATTACGCTCGGAAGCGTCGTCTCGATGCTCGGGAACGCGCTTTCGGGGTTTGCTTTGAGCTTACTCGTCCTCGACATGACGGGCAGCTCGCTTTATTACGCCATTTTCATCGCCGTTTTTACGCTTCCGCAGATGATTATGCCGATTTTTTCGGGAGCGATCCTCGACAGATTTTCGCGGAAACGGATGATATACACGCTCGATTTCATCTCCTCGGGGCTTTACGCGCTCGGCGGCGCGCTTTATCTTTTGGATTGCTTTAATTTCCCCGTTCTCGCCGTGATGTGCTTTATCGTCGGGACGATAAACAGCGTTTACACCGTGGCGTACCAGAGCTTTTATCCGCTTCTTATAAGCGACGGCAACTATTCGAAGGCTTATTCGATAGCGAGCGTGTTAGAGACGTTAGCGGCTTTGATGATTCCCGTTTCGGCGTTCGTCTACAACGCGCTCGACATGGCGCCTTTGCTTTTCATCAACGCTTTTTGCTTTTGTATCGCGGCGATTTTCGAAACGCGCATCCGCACGGACGAAAAATATATCGAGACCCAGAAGAAAAATTCCGAAAACGACGGAAAAAGCAGCGTAAAGCGTATGCTTTCGGACATAAAAGAGGGCTTTATCTATCTTTTCGGCGAAAAGGGTTTGCTCGCCGTGGCGGCGTATTTTACCGTCCTCGCCTTCGCGGGCGGGGCTTCGTCGGTCATCACGCTTCCCTATTTCAAAGGGAATTACGAGAACGGCGAATACGTATATATGATCGTATGGGGCATGTCGATAGTCGGCAGGGCTATCGGCGGGGCTTTGCATTACAAGTTCAAATTGCCCGTTAAATACAAATACGCGATAGCGCTTTCGGTTTACGCGCTTTCGTCGGTTTTCGAAGGGCTTTATCTGTATTTCCCCGTCGGAGTGATGATGGCTTTATGCTTCTGTACGGGAATTTTCGGGGTAACGAGCTACACGATCCGTATTTCCGCGACGCAAAGTTACGTTCCCGACGAGAAAAAAGGCAGATTCAACGGCGCTTTCACCATGCTTAACACCTTCGGCAGCTTTTTCGGCGAGCTTATCGCGGGCGGGCTGACCGAGTTTATCGACGTTCGCTTCGTTCTTTCGGGCTTTATGGCGCTTAATTTTATCGGCGCGTTCCTTTTCATCGGGCTCGGCAAAAAGAGCATCAAGCCGATCTACAACCGTCAGCAATAGAGGTAAAAAATGGATTTGACAATAAGCTTTTTCATAAACAGCGTCCTGCTCGGCGTCGGGCTGGCGATGGATGCTTTTTCGGTCTCGATGGCGAACGGTCTAAACGAGCCGAAAATGAAGAAAAACAAAATTTTTCTTATCGCTTTCGTTTTCGGAGCGTTCCAGACGGCTATGCCGCTTATCGGCTGGGTATGCGTCCACACGGCTTTGGAAAAGTTCAAGACTTTTGAAAAATTTATCCCGTGGATAGCGCTCATTCTTCTCGGATTTATCGGCGGAAAGATGATTTTCGACGGCATAAAGGGCGAAGACGAAAGCTCCGAAAGCAAAGGAAAGCTCGGCGCGGGCGCTTTGCTTTTACAGGGCGTAGCGACGTCCATCGACGCGCTCTCCGTCGGGTTTACGATAGCGAATTACAATTTGACTAACGCGCTTATTTCGACGCTTATAATCGGCTTCGTTACGTTTATAATCTGCGTTCTCGGCGTTTTCATCGGCAAAAAGTTCGGCACGAAGCTTTCGAAAAGCGCGTCTATCATCGGCGGCGCGATCCTTATCGCCATCGGGCTTGAAATTTTCATCACGGGTATAATATGATTGAAGTAAAAGACGTCGTCGCGGCGCTTATCCGCGACGGGAACAAATTTTTGATATGCCGTCGTCCGCCCGAAAAGGCGCGGGGGTTACTTTGGGAATTCGTCGGCGGAAAGGTCGAAAGCGGCGAAACTTTCGAAGAAGCTTTAAAACGCGAATGCCTTGAAGAACTTTCGATATCCGTGCGCCCGCTCGACGTTTTCGATATTCGCGAGCACGAATATCCCGACATAAAAATCCGTTTGACTTTATTCAATGCGGTCATCGAGCGCGGCATCATCACCTTAAACGAGCATATCGACGCGCGGTGGATTACCAAAGACGAGATACCGCTTTTCGATTTTTGCCCCGCGGACGAAGAGATCTTAAAAAAGATACGTGCGGAATTTTAATTCAAAAGATAAAGCGACAGCAGGAGATATCCCGTAAACGACGACAGTATCACCTCGGGCAAAAAGAACAGGCAAGCTCTTTTTTCGGCTGAATACGCGGCTATCGCCGAGCAGACCGTCAGCGTCCATTTTATCAGCATCAGGAAAAACGACGTGAGAAATAGCCCCGACGCGGTAAGTGCGGATATCAAAAAGTCGGTAACAAGCGTCGATATCACGAAAATAAGCGTTATTTTCGAATCCCTCACCCTCAAAACTGCGAGCGCGACGAGGAAATACGCCAAAAATTTTACCGTAATAAAAATCAGCGCGCTTGGAAAAAGCGGCGGCTTTTCGGCAAGTTTAAGCGCTTCGCTCTGGTACGCGGCAAGCGGCGCGAGCACGGCGAGCGGCATCAGAAACAGCGCGAACATACAAAGTCTTTTTATAAAAAACACCCCCGAAACGAGTATCGACTCTTTCGGGGGGTTTATTCATGATATTGTATTATATCCGCTTTTTGAAAAAAGCTTGGCAAAAACTTTTAAAGCGCGAAAGTAAACTTTCGCGGAAAATACAAATGAAATTTCATTCCTTGATTTGAAATTTGAAATTATTTCGCGAAGCGTGCCGAACGCTATTTCTTTTTACGTTTGAATATAAAGCTTATGAAAAGTATGAAATTCAGTTCTATTGTATATACACGTTTGAATATAAAGCTTCTGAAAAGTATGAAATTCAGCACTATTGTATATACAACGAATATCCCTATTACGAGCAGCGGTTTCACGGGGGCGAGCGGGATAAGCAGCATCAGCGGGAAGCCGAAGCATATCGCGGGGAGGTTCTGGTAGACCATATTATCCGACGCGGGGGTTTTGAATTCGCCGTCTATCTGGCGAAGCAGTATTATACCCGTGCTCGCCGTTCCGGTAAGCATACCGTACATCATAAGGAACTGTTCCTCGTAATAATCGGGGAAGAGTTTTTTCGCGACGAAGCGGTTATAGATAAGCGTAACTATCGTTCCGACGACGCCGAGGATTATTATTACGCCCCAGTAGTTTTCGAGGATATCCAAGCGTATCGCGGCGATGCCCGCGACTATCATTATATCGAAACAGAAGTTGCCCGCGCGGGTAAGCAGAAAGTTATCGGTATAATCGCGTTTGATTATATTTTTATTTTTAAGATGTTTTAACAGGTTTTTGACGAGTATCGCGGCGATAACGCCGAGCAGGAAGTTGAAGCCGTAGATGACCGAGCGGAAGCCGGGAACGAGGTTTCCGATAAGCGTCATAATCAGATAGGTGATAAAATAGCATATCGCGATAAGCGATATCTGGACTGTCATTCTGTCCATACTGTCGGAAAGCGGAGCGGAGGAATTAGCGTCGTCGATTTCGTGCATCGTCTTGTAAACGCTTTTATCCGCGACTTTAAGCTTACCTTTTCGGCGCATCAAGTTAAGATAGATAACGCCGCCGATGCTTGCGCTTAAAAATCCGAGCGCGGCTATCGTCAGCCCGAAGCTTTTTCCGCCGACGAAGCCGAATTCGGTTTCGAATATCGTTCCGTAGTTGAGCGCCTGCCCAGTGCCCTGACCGTAGCCGAGCGCGAGAAGCACGCCGGAAGCTTTAAAGAAATCCGGAATGACGAGCGCGGCGATAAGCGTTACCGCGAAGCCGAGAGTGCCTTGTATAAGATATGTCGAGACCGTCGTAACGCCGGTGTTGAATATCTCGGAGGTACGCTGTTTCGTAAGCTTGCTTTCGGTGTTTTTAAGGGTGGAGGCGATAAAACCGAGCGCGAGCGCGTGGTAGGTGATTATCTCGAGCTGTTCGGTGCCGTTCCCGCCGAAAAAGGCGGTATCGAACATCACGTCGCCGGTTATCGCTTTATATATCACGGCGATTATTACGAGTATAAGGCCGCCTATGACCGAGGTCGGGATAAGCGATTTACGAAGGAACGGTATCGCTTTTTGGAGCGCGTAGCCGACAAGCAGGCTTCCGAGCAATACGGCAAATACCGAGAAGATGCCCCATACGCTATAATCCCAGAAATTTTCCATTTTCGTACTCCTTGTCGACGTTTTTGGACAGATAGTAGATATTGACGTATTTTAAAGCGTTGAAGCTTTTTTCGCCTTTTAACTGATATACTCTTCCGCCGTGGTAGAAATTGACTTTGTTTCTGCCGAGCGCGGCGGCGGCTGTGATATCTTTAAAAAGATATTCGTTTTCGCCGATGATTATTCTGTCGCCGTAAAGCGAGATGTCGGCTTTTTTTGTAAGAAGCTTTTTGTTTTTATAAACGATGACCTCGTAAACGTCGGCGGTCTCTTTATACGTCGGCGTTTCGGTAAACTTTGACAGATCGAGCGACGAAACGAAGGCGTTTTGCGCCTCGTACCAATCGTTGACGAAGCGGAAATCTATACGCGGGTCGGAAAACTTTAATTCCGTCGTCGGAAGATATTCGGCGGTCAGACCGCATTTTTGACATTTTATCGCCGTTTTATCGCTTTTGAATTCCGAAAGCCCGCATTACGGGCAATAATAAATCGCTCTTTCGAGATATGAGGCGGGGGCTTTGGACTTATAAACGCGATCGGCGTTCGCCTCGTTCACGTAAAGCTCTTCGCGGATTATTTTCGTAAGCTCTTCGGGAGAAAGATTTTTATATTCGTCGGGCTCGATGATTCGCGAAACGCAGGTCCTTATTCTGCCTTTTCTTATCTTATCGCTCCAGCGCGGCTGGACGCCGTAGCCGCCCTCGATCTTTACGAAGGCTATCGGGAGCGAAAGTTTCTTTGCGAGGTTTGAAATAGACGGGTTGATATATTCGGTTTTGCCGCTGTAGGTACGGTTGCCCTCGGGGGCTATCGCTATCGTTCCGCCTTCACGCGCGACCTTTATACAGTTCATAACGGCGCGGACGTCGCCGGTTGATTTTTTTATCGGTATCGGGGCTATCAGGAAGCGAAGCAGCGTCGAGATTATGCCCTTCGAGAAGATATCCTCGCTCGCGAGGTAATAGATAGGTTTTCTTATCGTCATACCGACGAAGAACTGGTCGAACGGCGTCTGGTGGTTATAAAGGATAAGGAACCGGCGGATATCTTTAAGCGGGAGCCGTTTCGGGCGGAAACCGTATTTTATCCGCGCAAAAATATAGAAGAACGGAAAAACGACGTTTCTTACTATCCTGTGGCGCGGTTTTATCCACTTTTTCGACTTGCCCATGGCGCTGACTCCGTTACATATATTTAAAATATTGTATCATAATTTTATGAATAATCAAATGTTTTTTTGTTATTTCCGCGGGATTTTTTTAAAAAATATTCATTTTTCCGTCAAAGCGGATTTTAATTGGCGGAAAATCGCATATTTTTAAAGCAAAGAGGCAAAAAACCGTTGTGTTTGAAGCAAAAGCGTGTTATACTTAATTATTGAATTACGAAAAACGGGAGCGCAGTTTATGAGTTTCGGCGAAATATTATCAAGCGGATATTTTAAGCTCGGCATAGCCGCGCTGATACCCGTTTTTGCTTCGGCTTTGCTTTATACGCTCGACACGAAAACGGCGTTCGGCAAAATCAACGGAAAAATCAAACAGTTGATTTTCGGTATCGTCTTCGGCGGTATCGCCATTCTCGGCACGGAATGGGGTATACCGATGAACGGAGCGCAGGTCAACTGCCGCGACGCCGCCGTTATCATCGCGGGTATCGGCTTCGGCGGCCCCGCGGGCATCATCGCGGGCCTTATCGGCGGTGTCGAAAGATGGTTCGCGGTATATTGGGGCGTCGGCAGCTTCACGCGGGTCGCCTGCTCGGTTTCGACGATCATCGCCGGCCTTTTCGCCGCGCTTTTGAGAAAATATCTTTTCGAAGGCAAAAAGCCCGGATTTATAATCTCGTTCGCCGTCGGCGTAGTTATCGAGGTCTTCCATCTCACGATGGTATTTATTACGAATATGTCCTCGCCTATCGAGGCGATGGCGGTCGTAAAGGCATGCACGCTGCCGATGGTAACGGCGAACGGCATATCCGTTTTGCTTTCGGCAATGGTAATATCGCTTCACGACGCAGGCAAGAAAAAAGGCGGCAAAACCAAGGCGAGCATATCGCAGAAGGTCCAGAAGAGTATGATACTCGCCGTAATCCTCGCGTTTATCGCAACGTCGGGTTTCGTTTTCACGCTTCAGGACACGATAGCGGACAGCCAGACCGACACGCTTCTCGATTTGGCTATAACCGAGGTGGCTGACGATATTCTCGACGCTTCGGACGAGAATCTTCTCGCGGTTACGCGCCAGATAGCCATAGAGGCGGACGAAAGCAACCTGCCGGATATCGCGCTTAAATACGGCGTCGCGGAGATAAGTCTCGTCGGCAGCACGGGGCATATATGGATGTGTACCGAGCCGCAGTTCATCGGATACGATATGGCGGCGGGCGAGCAGTCGGCGGAGTTTTTGTGTCTCCTCGGCGACACAGAGGAATACGTTCAGGAATACGGCCCGATATCCTTCGACGAGAACGTGATGAGAAAATACGCGGGCGTGAAAACCAAAAGCGGTTTCGTTCAGGTCGGCTTCGACGCGGCGTCGTTCCAGAAGGATATCGACGCGCAGGTCATAGATATCACGAGAAACAGGCACGTCGGGAAAACCGGATATATCCTTATTTTCGACGCGAGGTCGCATATAGTCAGTTTGCCGAAGGGCAGAGAGAAAACCGAATTCAACGGGTTTAAGATAAAAACCTATCCTCGCGACCGCAGCACCTTTGAAACCGTCATCGCGGGCGAAGAGGCGTTTTGCAAATGCAGTACGTCGGAGGGATATTACATCCTTTCGGTATTGCCCGGGGCGGAAGCTTTGCAGATGAGAAACGTGGCGCTTTACGTCAATACGTTTATGGAAGTGCTCGTATTCGCCATACTCTTCGGGCTTATCTATCTGCTTATCAAAAAAATCGTCGTGTCGAGGATTCACACAGTCAACGATTCGCTTGCGAAAATCACGGCGGGCGACCTCGACGAGACGGTAGACGTGCGCTCGACCTCGGAGTTCGATTCGCTCTCCGACGACATAAACTCGACTGTCGGCACGCTTAAAAAATATATATCCGACGCGGAAGCGAGGATAGACAAGGAATTACAATTCGCGAAGGATATCCAGAGCTCGGCGCTTCCGAGCGTGTTCCCCGCTTTCCCGAAGCGCAAGGATTTCGATATCTACGCGATGATGGACCCCGCCAAAGAGGTCGGCGGCGACTTTTACGACTTTTATCTTACGGGTACGGACACGTTGAACTTCCTTATCGCCGACGTTTCGGGCAAAGGGATCCCCGCCGCGATGTTTATGATGAGGGCGAAGACCCAGCTTAAGAGTCTGACCGAGACGGGAATGGCTGTCAACGACGTTTTCACCCACGGCAACGCTTCGCTTTGCGAGGGGAACGACGCGGGAATGTTCGTTACCGGCTGGGAGGGCTGTATCGACCTTACCACCGGACTTGTAAAATACGCCAACGCGGGGCATAACCCGCCGCTTATCAGAAGAAACGGCAGATTCGATTATCTTACCGGAAAAGCGGGCTTCGTGCTCGCCGGAATGGACGGAGTGAAATATAAGCTTCAGGAGCTTCAGCTTGAGCCCGGGGACGTCGTGTTCCTTTATACCGACGGCGTTACCGAGGCGACGAACGCCAAAAACGAGCTTTACGGCGAAGAGCGGCTTCTCGGCGCAATAAATTCGCAGGAGTTTGAAAATGTCAATGAGATTTGTAACTTTATCAAAGCGGACGTCGACGCTTTCGTCGACGAAGCTCCGCAGTTCGACGATATAACCATGGTGGCGTTCAAGTATATCGGCACGCCGCCCGCGCCGAGCATAAGTTTTGAAAAGGCATCGCTTGCGGACATCGCCGCCGTTACCGAATTCGTCGAGGGCGAGCTCGAAAAGGTCGATTGCCCGATGAAGACGGTTACGCAGATGAGCATTGCCGTCGACGAGCTTTACAGCAACATAGTTTTCTATGGGTATCCGAAGGACGCGCCGGGGAGAGTTACCGTCGAATTTATCAGCCGCGACGACCCGAAGAGCGTTTCTTTACGCTTTATCGACGAGGGCGTTCCGTATAACCCGATGAAAAAAGAAGACCCCGACGTTACGCTTTCCGCGTCGGAACGTAAGATCGGCGGGCTCGGTATCTTTATGGTCAAGAAGATGATGGACGATATGAGATACGAATACGAAAACGAGAAAAATATTCTTACGATAACCAAGATGCTTTGATGCGGAGGGGTGGATTTGGAGATCACGAAAGATTTAAAGACCGAGATCTACGAGAATTTCCATAAAAAAGTCGAGGGGTATCTTTATACGCAGGTGAACGACAGATATCTCGCGGAGGACCTTTGCTCGGAGGTTTTCGTGAAAATTTACGAAAAGCTTGACACCTTCGACGATACGAAATCTTCGCTTTCGACGTGGATCTATACGGTCGCGCGGAATACGCTGACCGACTATTTCCGCACGCGGAAGGTCAATTCCGAGATCCCCGAGACGCTTGCCGACGACAGCGATTCCGTCGAGGACAGCGTTATCGGCGAAGAGATGCTCGAAATTCTCGCGACTGCTTTGGAAAAGCTTGAAAAACGCGAAAGAGATATTATAGTTTTTCATTACTACGACGGGCTGACCTTAAAAGAAGTCGGGGAAAAGCTCGGGATTTCCTACGCCTACGTGAAAATTTTACATAACAAAGCGCTTTCGGAATTAAAAGAAGCTTTTTAGTAGACCTTTGCGATTTTCGTTCGTATAAACATACGAACAGGAGGATAACTATGGAAAATAAAATAAAAAAACTTATGGATTACCAGAAATTTGAGCAGAATCCCAAGCTCGCGAGGATAATATCCGACGCGCACAAGAGCGCGAGAGAGCTTGACGACGACGAGCTGTGGATGGTGAACGCGGCGGGGACGACAGACCTGCCGAAAGACGTCGCCGCGACGGAGATTTTTAAGACCGAGCAAGAAAAGAAATAAGAAAAAAAGACCGTTCGACGGTCTTTTTTGTTGTTTCTTTTCTTTTATTTCCCCAACAAGTGTCGGCGGTTAAAATCGCGTCATCGCGGCAAAAACCGTCTCTTTTTGCCGCTTACTTCGTCATCTTCGCCGCTC
>JAZUJV010000090.1:0-10101 GCA_045642945.1 Eubacteriales bacterium
TTTATTATATTTCTTCCTTTTCGAGAAAAGGAAGCGAAAAACTTTTAATGCCGCGAAAGTAAACTTTCGCGGGGAATGATGAAACGAGGACTATATGAATAAAAATTTGTTCGCGTCAGCGAACTTCTTTCACTCCTAACTCCTAACTCCCAACTAAAAAAAGAGCCGCTGTGCGCGGCTCTTTTTTATTGTTTTTCGAGTATCCAAAGAATACTGTGGAATTCGAGGGTCGTTGGTGCGTGGAGACCGAAATTCATCAGCTGGTCGCCGCGGTAGGTATTGCCCGTGAAGATATCCTTATAGGTGGCTTCGGGGTCGAGGCCGCGGAGAGCTATACGCTCGTTATTGCCGTACATTCTTACTTTCGTGAGGACGTAGCCGGCGATACAGACAGATTTATCCTCGGAGACGGTACACCAAGCGGAACAGTTTTCGGAATGGGGGTCGCGAAGTCTGTGGTAATCGCCTTTCGCTAATACCTCGCCGTATTTTTTATAGAGGGCGCAGGTTTCTTTTACCTTTTGTTTATCCGCGTCTGAAAGCGCCGTCGGGTCGAGCTCGTAGCCGAAAGAGCCTGTGAGCGCGACGGTGAAGCGGGTATCGAAGGGGGTTACGTGCTCGGTCTGGTGGTTGGGAGAAGCGGAAACGTGGGCACTCATCGCGGAAAGCGGGTAAACGAGAGAGGTGCCGTACTGGATTCTAAGTCTTTCGATAGCGTCGGAGTTATCGCTCGTCCAGACCTGAGGCATATAGTAGAGCATTCCGGCGTCGAAGCGTCCGCCGCCGCCGGAGCAGGACTCGAAGAGCACGTCGGGGAACGCACTCGTCAGGCGTTCGAGAACCGAGTAGAGACCGAGGTAATATCTATACCCTACCTCGCGCTGACGGTCGGGCGGGAGAAGAAGCGAGCCTGCTTCGCTGAAATTGCGGTTGAAATCCCATTTTACGTAGGAGATGCCGCCGTCGTTCAAAATATTCGAAATGGAATCGACGATATAGTCGCAGACGTCCTTGCGAGTCAAATCGAGGATGAGCTGGTAGCGTCCCTCGGAGCGCGGGCGGTTTACATAATGCAAACACCAATCGGGGTGTTTTTTATATAGCTCGCTGTCGGGAGAAATCATCTCCGGCTCGAACCAGATACCGAGTTTTACGCCTTTTTCGGCGAGGTGGTCGGAGATTCGTTTAAGCCCGCCTTTTATCTTTTTCTCATTGACGAACCAATCGCCGAGCGAGGAATGATCGTCGTCGCGATGGCCGAACCAGCCGTCGTCGATGACCATAAGCTCGATTCCCAATTCGGCGCAGCTGTCGCCTATTTTTATAAGTCTTTCGGAGTCGAAATTGAAGTAGCAAGCCTCCCAGCTGTTAAGCAGAACGGGGCGGCGAACATCGCGGAAACTCCCGCGGCACAAGCGTTTTCTGAATATATCCGCAAAGTTTTTCGAGAGCTTGTCCAAGCCCTCGGAGGAATAGGAGAGAACACATTCGGGGGTATAGAATTCCTCGCCTTTTTCGAGCTTATAACGGAACTCCTCGGGGTTCAATCCTATCACGGCACGGGCGGTATCGAACTGGTTCGCGGCGACCTCGCAGGAGAAGGAGCCCGACCAGACGAGCACCATTCCGTAGCAGTCGCCCGAGGTTTCGTCGGCTGACGGAGAAGCGATTATCACGAAGGGGTTATGGACGTGGGAGGAGGCGCCGCGGCGGGATGACATAATGTATCTTCCGTGGGCGAGCGGAGCTCTTTCGATATTCCTTTCGCGGCAATGAGTGCCGAAGTTGGAAATCACGTCGTAGCGGATATTATCGAAGTCTATCGAGGCGGAAGCGGCACGGTCTATATAGACGGCGTCGTCGTTTTCGTTGATGACGCGGGAATAGCGGGTTATGATATCGTAGTCCTCGAAGACGCAATAGCAAAGTATAAGGCGGACTTTGGATATCTCGTCGTAAAGCTCGACGGAGAGAGTTTCGCACTCGGAATCATCCTCGGCGTAGACGGCGGGAAGGCCTTTTAATCTCTTTTTGCCTTTGGAGATATTATAACCGACGACGCGCATATCGGCGATGACCGAGCCGTCGGGGTTGGTAAGCTCGAAGGCGGGGGTACGCATATCGGCTCTGCCCCAGCAGGGGTATTCGAGCGGGACGTCGTCAAGGATAAAGCCGTCGCAGTTTTCCATTCGCGGAGAGAAGGCAGCCCTTCCCTGCTCGCGGAACATATAGGAGCAGTCGCCTAAGGTCTTTTTGCCCCAGTAAAGATGGAGCAGGAAGCCTTCTTTTTGCTGCATTATATAGCTGTAGCTTTTGGTGTGGAGCGAAAACTGGCCGGTTTGGCGGTTATACTCGATAGACATAAGATTTCTCCGTGGATTTTTATTTTAGTTGAGGGATAAGAGTCGTGGCGATGCCGAAATAAACGACGAGCGAGATAGCGTCGACTATCGTCGTTATAAACGGGCTGGCGACGACGGCGGGGTCGAAGCCGAGGCGTTTTATAATTATCGGCAGCAGACAGCCGACGGTTTTTGCGACGATTATCGTCAGGCAAAGCGTTGCGGCGACGGCTAAAGCGACGTTTATATAGTTCGTACCGGTAACGGCGTCGATGCCGTGCATACCGTCGATGAAATAGGCTTTTAAAAACCCGACCGCGCCGAGCGAAACGCCGCAGAGCAGCGCGACGCGGATCTCTTTCCAGAGTACCCTAAACACGTCGGAGGGAACGACGTCGCCGAGCGAGAGCGCACGGATTATCGTAACGCTCGCCTGTCCGCCGGCGTTGCCCGAGGTATCCATAAGCATAGGCACGAAGACGGAAAGCTGGATTATTTTGGCGAGGGCGCCCTCGTATTTTCCGAGTATCGCGCCGGTAAAGGTGGCGGAAAGCATCAAGACGAGAAGCCAAGGGATTCGATGGAGCCAAGTTTCGAAAACTCCGACTTTTAAATAGGGTTTGTCGGTAGGCGTGATAGCCGCCATTTTTTCGATATCCTCGGTGGCCTCTTCTTTGATGACGTCCATCGCATCGTCGTAGGTAACGATACCGACCAAGCGGTTGTTTTTATCGACGACTGGGATAGCGAGGAAGTCGTATTTGCTCATCGTCTGGGCAACGGTTTCTTTATCGTCGTCGGTGGTTACCGAGATTATCGCCGTGTTCATAATATCGGAGATAAGAACGTCGGGCTCGGCGAGCATAAGGTCCATAGCCGTAACGACGCCGACGAGCGTTTTATCCGACGAGGTAACGTAGCAGGTATAAATCGTCTCTTTCTCGGTCCCGACGCGGCGGATACGCGAAAAAGCGTCGGCAACGGACATATTTTTGTCGAGACGGACGTATTCCACCGTCATTATGCTTCCGGCGGAATCCTCGGGATAGCGAAGGATCTTGTTTATCTGTTCGCGGGATTCTTTATCGGAGTTGGCGAGTATTCGCTTTACGATATTCGCGGGCATCTCTTCGATCACGTCGACGGTATCGTCGATATACATTTCGTCGAGTATGGCGCGAAGTTCGGCGTCGGTAAAGCGTTTTATAAGCGTTTCCTGAATATCGGAGGACATTTCGGAAAAGCTGAGCGCCGCGAGGTCCTGCGGCAGAAGTCTTATCAGCACGGGAAGGGAGGATTCGTCGAGCTCTTCGAACAGAAGAGCGATATCCTGCGGTTCCGTGGCGACGAGGAGTTTTTTGAGTTCGGGGTAGTTTTTCGCTTCGAGCAGAGCTTTTATCTGCTCGGCGAGTTCATCGGTTTTGGGTTCCATTTCCGTTTTCCTTTCTTTAACTTAAAAAATTACAAAGGAAGCACGGGTAAAACCCGAAAGTTTTTATTTCGCGGCGTGAAGCGGCGGAAAATAACGGTATCCCGCCGCGAAAATACTTTTGGGTTTTATGCCGCTACTTCGTCCGGAGTCCATTAAGTTCCACCTCTGCTTTTTATGTATTTCGCAATATTACGCGATGATAATATAATAAACCGATTATACGGATTTGTCAACGATTTTCGTTATTGATTTCCTTATAAAAATATGATAGGATAAACACAGACGAACAAAAAGAAAGCGGGGATATTTACGTTTCATTTCGGAAACGGCTGGGACGCTTTGATGGCGCCGGAGGCTGAAAAAGATTATTATAAGAAGCTTCGCGCATTCCTTAAAGAAGAGTATTTACGCTCGGGCGTGGCGATATACCCCGCGATGGAAAATATTTTCAACGCTTTTAAATACACCGATTACGACGACGTGCGCGCGGTGATCATCGGTCAGGACCCTTACCACGGCGAAGGGCAGGCGCACGGGCTTTGCTTCTCGGTAAAAAAGGGGGTTATCCCTCCCCCGTCGCTCGTAAATATTTTTAAAGAATTAAAGGACGATTTGGGCATCGAGCCGCCGAATCACGGCGAGCTTACAAGCTGGACGAAAAGCGGCGTGATGCTTTTGAACAGCGTGCTTACCGTACGCGCGGGAATGGCGGGGAGCCACAGAGGAAAAGGCTGGGAAATCTTTACCGACAGGGCGATAGAGCTTTTAAACGAAAGAGAAAAGCCGATGGTTTTTATTCTCTGGGGCGGCTACGCAAGGTCGAAAAAGGGGCTTATCGACACGAAAAAGCACCTCGTTTTAGAGGCGGCGCACCCGAGCCCGCTTTCGGCGTACAATGGGTTTTTCGGGTGTAAGCACTTTTCGAAATGCAACGAATTTTTGGTCAAAAACGGCACCAAGCCGATAGATTGGGAAATAAAATGACAAATATCAAGGCGATTTTCTTTGACGTTGACAACACGCTTTTGGATTTTGACCTCGGTGCGAAGACGCTTATGTCAAATCTTCTCGAAGAGCGGGGGAAAAAGTTTGAAAATCAGATGTTTTCGACGTTCACGAGGATAAACAACAGGCTTTGGAAGACGCTTGAGCGCGGGGAGATAACGAAAGATGAGCTTTACGCGGTCAGGTGGAACAGAGTTTTCGAAGCCATCGGGATAGACGGGATAGACGGTCCGGAATTCGAGAAATATTTTAAAAGCGGGTTATTTGACAGCGCATTTCTGATTGACGGCGCGCCGGAAATTCTTGCATATTTAAAGCCGAAATGCAGACTTTTCGCCGCGACGAACGGCGGGATAGCCCAGCAGACGAACAGGCTTGAAAAAAGCGGACTTTTAGATTATTTCGACGGGATTTTCGCTTCGGAAGCTATCGGTTTTCCGAAGCCGACGAAGGAATTTTTCGACAAATGCTTTGAAAACGCGGGCGGAATAAAGCCCGAAGAGACGCTTATGATAGGCGATTCGCCGAGCGCGGACATTATCGGGGCGAAGAATTACGGGATGAAGACTTTACGCTTCCGGTTCGGGAACAACAGGGATATCGAATGTAAAGAAGCGGACGCGGAAGTATATAGTCTCGCGGATATCAGGAATTATTTATAAATCATAAAGAAAAACGCGTTTTCGCAAATAGCGAAAGCACGTTTTTTCGTTTTGTCATCTTTGGAAGCATTCAGCATTCAGCTTTAGCGGAAGTTTGCTGCCGCGAACGAGAATATTTTATTATAAACACCGCGAAAGTTCACTTGCGCGCTTTAAAAGCTTTTTTGCCTACTTTTTTCACGAAAAAAGTAGGTCGCGGGAAGAAAATTCGGATCTCGCGAGGTAGTAAGGGACGTTACGGTCGAAGAAGGAGACATCGCCGTAAGTATAGCGTTTTGCTTTGAAATTGCGGACGATAAGCTTATAAGGCTCGGAGGAGGCAAGGATTATTTCATCGGCGGGAGCGAGAACGGACGCTTTTATATCCGTGCCGTTTTGGCCGTCGTAATATTCGGCGAGGCGGAAGAGAGCGGGAACGGCGGGGTCGCCGAGGTCGATGAGAGATTGCACGTCAACGGTATCGAGGTCGCCGCTTATATATTTATCGACGTTATAATCGGCGATGAATTTATCGTAGCCGAAGAGGCAGAACACCGAGAACATAAGCAGGAAAACGAGCACGGAGGCACAGACGAGTCTTATATTTTTCGCGAACTGTTTTATTATTATCAGCACGAAAACGACGGCGAGCGTGAACATAAACCACGTCGTACCGATGCGCTTGGGCGTCATGCCGTATTTTTCGATATAGAGGAACATTTTGGAAAGCGCGGTGGCGATAAGCACGAGAGTACAGAGCGAGAAGACTATAGAAAGGACTTTTAAGACGACGTGCCCGAATTTGTTTTCGCGCTTCATAAAGAGGGCGATAAGGGCGAGAACGCCGAGGTTTATCGCCGAGACGGAGCAAAGCTCGAAGAAGCCTTCGCGGGCGTATTCGGCGTAGGAAAAGCCGCTCGGGAGAGTTTTTGAAAAGGCGGAAATGTAGTTTTCCCATTGGGAGAAGAAGAATATCCCGTAGAGCGCGAGAAGCGGCAGAACGGCGACGAGGACGGTTATCACGGGGGCTATACGGATTTTTTCGGAGGCTTTGCGGCAGCCGTCTTTCGTTATCGCGTTTTCGCAGACTTTACGCGTCGAAGCGTAGTAAAGACCGAAAACATACATCGCGACGGCGACGCCGAGAAGCAGCGAGCCTATATGCGAAAGCACCTCGCCGAAATCGAAATCGAAGAGGTTTCGCATTATCTCGGTAAAGGATTTATCGTAGGAAAGGTTTGACGCGACGAGCGCAGTCGGGATTATCGTGAGCGCGACGCCGAGAAGGACGGACAGGACGGTTTTTCCGCTGCGTTTGCCCGAGAAGGCGGCTTTGAAAAGCTCTATCAGCGAGGAAAACGGAAGAATTATGACCGCACGGAGAAAATCCATAAGCACGAGGTCGGAAAAGCCTTTTTCGAGTTCGTTTCCCATAGAAACATAGACGAAATAGTTATAGGCGGCGCAGGTCCAGATAAACGCGAGGGCGATAAGCGTTTTTTCGCCCGTGAGCAATATCCCGACATTCGCGGCGAGGACGGAGACGAGAACCAGAATCGTCAGCAAGCCGAAGCGGGCACCTTTTAATTTTAAAATCACGGCGGTAACGGCGAAGACGAGAAGCGAGACGAGGACGAATCCTATCGGGCTTGAGCTTGCGGGAAAGGCGCGGCAGAAAAGGTAGCCGAAAAGGATACAGAGCCACGCGAAGACGGTTTCGAAGTTTTTAAAAGCGCTTTCGGTTTCTTCCGCGGTTTCGGCGGGGCTATATTCGTAAGAATCGTTCATGATCATTCCTCCTCATATTCGAGAATATCCTCGACTTTACAGTCAAGGGCTTTACAAATCGCGTCGAGAGTAGAAAAGCGGATCGCTTTGGCTTTATTGTTTTTTAAGACGGAGAGATTGGCAAGGGTTATGCCCACTTTTTCGGAAAGTTCGTTTAATGACACTTTTCTTTTTGCCATCATCACGTCGAGGTTGACGATAATCATACAAGCGCACTTCCCTTCTTAAACGGTAAGGTCGTTTTCGTTCTTTATCGCGGTGGCTTCCTCGATAACGTTTTTGACGACGCGGACGGCGATCCCGAAAAAGACGAAGATCGCGCCTATAAAGGGGATCCGCGGGAAGAATTTGAACATCGTGAAGAAGATCACGCCGATAGCGATAAGGCACCACGAGATCAGGCGTATCATCGCGACGGCTTTATCGGTGAACACCTCACCTTTCCGGACGGCTTGGAGCAGGAAAAACAAGGTCGTATCGCCCGCGAGCGCGAGGGCAAGTATAACGTACGCTTCGGCGAGCGCGACAGAGCGGCCCGTGTCGCCGATTTCGGAAGCTTCGGGGGTTATTTCGAAGAGCCAGCCGACGAACGTCGGCATATAGCCGACCATGAACAGAAAGCCGAGGAAGCAAAGCACCGTCAGCACGAGTGATATCGTTACGGATATCTTTTTGTCGATTTTCAGCATATTGATTTCCCTTTCGGATCGTTATTTTACAAGGAGATAATAACACGGCGATTTTCGTTTGTCAATAGTTTTTTATCGTTTTTCGATATATTTTTATTTTTTGTCGAAATCAACTTCCTTTTTGAAAAAAGGAAACGAAAAACTTTTAAAGCGCGGCGCTTTTTGAAAAAAGCTTGGCGAAAACTTCACACCTTTTTCGCGAAAAAGGTGTGCCAAAAAGCTTTAAAATGTGCGAAAGTAAACTTTCGCGTGGGGAATAATATAAAAACAAAGAACGCGCCGAAATACATCCTTTTTATCATACTTATCTCCTATACATATTTGATTTATACTGCCGTACGCAAAACATAGCCCGTTTGTGGGCAATTGCCAACAATTATTTAATCGTGTAAAATTAACGCGGGTGATGACGATTGATAAAATATGAAAAATTATGGAGCACAATGAAAACAAAGGGTGTATCGCAATACGCTTTGATACACAAATACGGGATAAGCACGGGGCAATTGGACAGATTGCGCAAAAACGACAATATCAGCACGGCAACGCTCAATACCCTATGCGCGATTCTTGAATGCACGCTTGACGACATCGCGGAGTTCGTGATGACCGAAGAAGACAAAAAATCAATAAAATAGCCCGTGTTTTTGTAAACACGGGCTATTTTTTGCCGATATATTTGCCATACGGCAAATTCGATATAATTTGCGGGCAAATTTCGATATATTTCCGCTTTGCGGAAATTCGATATGATATAAATCCGCGGGATTTATTTCGAGTTAATCGCGGGAGAGGAGGGCTTTGGTGGTGAAGGATTTCCCTCTCATTTTGGTAAGTATGAATTCGAGTTCGGCGAGTTTATCGTCGCGCAGCCAGCTTTCGGCGTAGCGTTCGCACCAATCTTCGATCCTGCCGTCCTCGGGCTCTTCGATATTATCGAGCTTACGCGCCATCATCTCGTTGATGAAGCCGAGGCCTTCCGCCTGAACGCGAAGGTCGTTGATTATATCGCTCTGGGTCGGGAGACGGCGGAGCTTTTCGGCAATCTCGAAGCATTTTGCGGCGTTCTTCCAATAGGGGTCGCCGGTTTTCGGGAGAGAGTTCGGGTCGACGTCATACCAATAGTTATCGTCGGCGATGGTGTTGATATAGGAGCCCCAGGTAAGAACGTCTTCGCATTTTCCTATCTCGCGGATAAGTTTGACGGTTTCGCCGGACGGGTCGCCGTAGACGGATTCGGAGACGGCTTTATCGTATTTTTCGCACATAACTTTGGTTTTATGGTTCCACGCGAGGACCGCGCCGAGAACGACGCCGTAGAGGGTGCAGGTCATCGGGCACATGGAGCCGTAGTCGCCCCAGGAGGTATTGAGCATACCGAAGACCTTATGCTCGCCGCCTTTGCCGACCATTGCGGAGATATTCTGTTCGGCGTAGCCGACGTTTTCGACGAACTGGTTCCAGCAGCTCGTACCCGGGCAGACGACCTGGGAGAAGCGCTGTTTCGCGAAGATGTCGATATTCTCGACGGGCGGCTTCGCGGCGTAAGCCCAGTTGAGCATTATCATATCGTCGGGGAAGCGTTCCATCGTTTCGGGGTGATGGAGCACGACGTCGCCCCACATCATAACGGTTTTGCCGAGAGATTTGAGGTGGTCGATTATCTTCATCGTGAATTCGAGGTAGAGCGCGCCTTTGTCTTTGCCCGCGTTTTTGCCGTTGCAGAGGTCGAAGGTCTCGTCGCAGCAGATGTTGAAATATTTACTTCTGAAGAGCGGGACATACTGGTCGATGACCGAGCAGATAAGTTCGATGCTTTCGGGGTCGGAAGCGTTTATCGTATGATGCGCCATGGAGTTCGCCCACGGGTTATTTCTCGGAACGTAGGTGTCGAGCTCGCAGAGGTGTTTATATCTCTTGCTTTCGAGGACGCGGAAGAGATGTCCGAAGGTGGAAAGCGAGGGGACGAAGTCGATAAAGTTTTCGTAGCAGTAATCGTCGATCTCCATTATCTCTTCGGGAGTCATATAGCCGAAGGCTTTGTATATTCCTTTATATTCGTCAAAGTCGAAGGTGTGTTCGATGTAGATCTGGTAGGAGTTATGTTTATAGTAAGCGAGGAAGTCGATAAGCTTTTTGCAGCCGTCGACGGTGGGAACTCTGCCGCGGGAGGCGTCGTGGTAAAATCCGCGGTATTTCATATC
>JAZUJV010000091.1:0-1758 GCA_045642945.1 Eubacteriales bacterium
TATAAAGAGAACTTCGGCGTTACCTTCCGCGAGGCGCTCGCGATGGATTTTATGTAAGGTAAGGAGAAATACGATACCGACGCTTCCGCCGTAGAAACCCCGAGCGATGACGATATCGAGGAAATCAACGAGCTTCTTCAAAGATTTATTTACGATTGCGGTCTCCGTGATAAAGTCAATAAAGAGAATACCGCAAAAACAATCGGAAACTTCAGAATAATCCGTAAAGACGGTATGATTGTCAGCATGGCTAAAGTTACAAATAATACTACGTCTTCGAAAAAGATACTCGACGTTTACACGAGGAACGAATATCGCGGAAAAGGGTACGCGAGGAAAGTCGTCGCGGCTTTGCAGAACGAGATATTGGATTCTGGCTGCAAAGCAGTTTTGAACGTCGATAAGAATAATCCGATATCAAACGCTTTATACAAATCTTTGGGATTTATCAAGCTGTTCTCCCACGGAGAATACAGAAGAATTGACGATTAAGGAGATTATATGATTCATCTTATACAAATCGACGAAAACAACTTTATTGACGCTTTTAAGCTTGAACTCGGCGAAGGACAGGAGAAGTTTGTTTCTCACCCCATAAGAAGTCTCGCGCAGGCGTACGTTTACAGAGAACAATGCACTCCGTTCGGCATTTATAACGACGACGTTATGGTCGGATATATTATGGTTATTTACGATTACGACGTGCCGGAATACGATATCTGGCATATGATGATCGACAGAAAATATCAGGGACGCGGGTACGGAAGGGAAGCTTTTATTAAGGTTCTCGAATATATCGCATCCAAGCCTTTCGGAGACAGCGGGAAAATCGCGCTTACCTGCAATTACGATAACGATATCGCGTATAAGCTTTATCGCTCTTTCGGCTTCGAGAAAAGCGGAAACAGCGACGAGGACGAATTCGAGCTCGTTTTGAATATCTGAGGCGGATTATGAAAATAACCGAAATACTTTTTGATCACAGAGACGAAAAATACGCGGAATTTCAAGCGAAGCTTACGCCCAATGTCCCGAAAGAACTGTTTATCGGCGTAAGAGTACCCGAAGTGAGAGCTATCGCGAAGGAATATATCAAGGACCCGGAGCACTTTTCGTTCTTAAAAGAGCTTCCGCATAAATACTACGACGAGAATATGCTCCACGGGCTTCTGGTTTCGGCTGTAAAGGATTTTGACGAGGCGGCAGAGGAAACGGAAAGGTTTCTTCCTTTCGTCGATAACTGGGCGGTCTGCGATATCATGTCGCCTAAGGTGTTCGCGAAGCATAAGGATAAGCTTATTGATTTAATAAGAAAATGGGCAGCGTCGGATAGGGAATATACTATCCGCTTCGGTGTCGAAATGCTTATGTCCCATTATCTCGATAAAGACTTTAAGCCGGAATATCTTGAGATTCCCGCGAAGATAAACAGGGAAGAATACTACGTCAAAATGATGGTCGCATGGTTTTACGCCACGGCGCTCGCGAAGCAATGGGACGCGACGATTCCGTATATCGAAAATAAAGTTTTAGCGCCTTGGGTACATAACAAAACCATTCAAAAGGCAATCGAAAGCTATAGGATTACAGACGCGCAGAAAGAATATTTAAGAGGATTGAAAGTATAGATGTATAAGTTATTTATCGTTGAGGACGACGAAGGTATAGCGAGCGAGATATCAAAGCTCGGCGCGAATTTCGGTTTCGAAACGGCGGTATGCAAGGATTTTCATAACGTCGTAAAAGAATTTGAAGCCG
>JAZUJV010000092.1:0-11751 GCA_045642945.1 Eubacteriales bacterium
AACAAAAAATATATTCCGCCGCCGCGAAGACCCTTTCCGTCCTCGCGGCTTTCGGCGTCTGGTGGCTCGCCGCCGTCCTTATTGGCAATTCGCTCCTCTCCACACCGTATGAGACTCTCGAAAGGCTCTTCAAAATAATCGCCGAGGACGATTTTTTCTCGGTCATACTTAAAACCTTCTTACGTATCGCTGTCGGGCTTTTTTCCGGTATCGCCGTGGGGACGGTCTTCGCCGTCCTCGCCGCGAGGTTCAAATTTTTCGAAATCTTCCTCTGGCCCTATACCGTTACCGTAAAATCGATCCCCGTCGCCTCGTTCACCGTCGTCGCGCTCATACTTCTCACCTCGTCGAAGCTCGTTTCCTTCGTCTCGTTTTTAATGGTCGCGCCCGTCGTCTATACGAATCTTTTGGACGGTATAAACTCTCTCGACCCAAAAATGCTCGAGCTCGCGAAGGTCTATAAAATGCCCGCGCTCAAACGCTTCCGCTATATCCGCCTCCCCGCGCTCAAGCCCTTCATACTCTCGGCGTTAAAAATCTCGATAGGGCTTTCGTGGAAGTCCGGCGTCGCCGCCGAGCTAATCGGCATCCCCTCGGGAACGGTGGGCGAAAAACTCTATTTTTCAAAAGTTTATTTCGATACCGCCGAGCTTTTCGCGTGGACGCTCGTCGTCGTCCTCCTCTCGCTCGCGTTCGAAAAACTTTTTATCCTCGCCGTGCGAAAAATACTTGAAAGGCAGGAAAGCGTATGAGCGATATAGTCTTTAAAAACGTTTCCAAAAGCTTCGGCGAAAAACACGTTATAAAAAACTTTTCCCATACTTTTAAACAAGGTGCGCGCTATTGTATCGTCGGCGCTTCGGGCAGCGGAAAGTCAACTCTTCTTTCGCTTTTGTTGTCTGTTTATTCCCCCGATTCGGGCGAAATTTCGGGCGTTCCGGAGAATATCTCGGTGCAGTTCCAACAAGACCGCCTTTTCCCGACGTTTACCGCGTTTTCAAACGTCCGCGCCGTCTGCGATAAAACCGTCTCCGACGAAAAAATAGCCGAGATCCTTAAAGACCTCGGACTTGAAAACGATATTAAAACCGCCGTGAACAAACTCTCCGGCGGAATGGCACGCCGCGTCTCGCTCGCCCGCGCCCTCGCGGCAAACAGCGACCTCGTCATCCTCGACGAGCCCTTCAAAGGCCTCGACGACGCGACCCGCACGTCCGCTATCCAAACCGTCGATAAATATCTCAAAGGTCGTACCCTCATTTTCGTTACCCACGAGCTCCCCGACGCTTCCGCGCTCGCCGCTGAAATAATTTCCCCGGATGAAACCGCTCCTTCGCGCGAATGAAAAATAAAGAAAAATGAAACATTGGCTGACGCAAATGGATTTTCATTATACTCGGATGTCCGATACCCAATGTAGGGCACGGCGTCCGCGACGTGCCGCCGTCCCGCGTACTCTTGCTATATCACTATCTTGCGGTAAAGTATATATACTCGTCTCCCAACATCCCGCGCGAATCGTTTTTTGATTCGAAGAGATATCCTCCATTCGCGCGGAATGTCCCAACCTCGCGTCTTAAAATTGTAGGGCACGGCGTCCGCGACGTGCCGCCGTCCCACGTACTCTTGCTATATCACTATCTTGCGGTAAAGTATATATACTCGTCTCCCAATATCCCGCACGAACCGTTTTTCGATTCGAAGAAACGCCCTCGCCACGCGCGGAATCACCTAACCCCGCGTCTTAAAATTGTAGGGCACGGCGTCCGCGACGTGCCGTATATCCTTGCCATATAACTAATGTTGCTGTTACAAATAAACCGTCTCTACTCTCTATACCCGCACGAACCGTTTTTCGGATATAGTGATACCGTCAAATCGTGCGGAATAGTCAACCTTGCCTACTAAATCCAAATCATCCCCCGCGAAAGTTTACTTTTGCGGCATTAAAAGCTTTTTGGCGCACCTTTTTCACGAAAAAGGTGCGAATTTTCATAAGGCTTTTTCACACAAAAACAAAAAACCGAATGCAAACGCATTCGGTTTTGTTGTTTTGTTACGTTGTTCCTACGATCAGTCCCACCAGTTAGAAGGAGCGGAATAGTTGTTATCGCCCTGGCTGGTAGCGAGAGAATTGGTGATGATGTCGGAAGCCTCGACGGCGACGACTTCAAAATCAGGTGCAGTGTACATTATATATACCTCCCGTGGTTGATAATTTATTGCAAATTCATCTGTCAAAAGCATCGTTTCGACGACAACACTCTTTTGACAATACGATTATACATTACTTACTTCAATAAGTCAATACAATTTTCTTCGTCAATTCGACGGAATTGTTGTGATTGTATCTCAACAGGCTATGCAAAATGTATATATTATGCACAAAAGCTTACTTATCGAGGTAAACTCGCTTGTTTTCCTTGCCGCTCTTGTAAATCGCGCATATCATCCTCATCGTCTCATAAGCGCTCTCTACCGGAATAAACATTTTTTCGCCGCTTTCGAGGCAGTCATAGAAGTTTTTGATCTGCTTGCAATGGTTTACGCCCCAATAGGATTTGACGTTGCCGTATCCGAAATCCTCCTTCGGCGGGTCGGCGATGAAAACTCTGCCGTCGTTCATTCTTACTTCGCCCTTGTCGGCGATACATTTGATAACGCCGTTGTCGCAATGTACTTCACAGTAAACGTCGGCGTCGTATGTATAATAGTTTATCGCGTGGAAATTCGCGAGAAGCCCGCCTTCAAAGCGGATAACTCCTTCCGCGGTGTCCTCAACGTCTATCTTCGCGTGTCCGCGGTTACAAATCATCGCGTCAACAGATTCAATCGGTCTGTTTATAAGGTATCTCATAAGGTCGAGCGTGTGTATCGCCTGGTCGATGATAACTCCGCCGCCCTCTTTGTCCCATGTGCCCTTCCAGTCCGAACTGCCGTAATACAAATCCGACCTGTCCCAGGTAACGTAGCATTTCGCCGAGCGGATATTTCCCATCGTGCCGTCGTCCAAAAGCCTCTTCGCGAGCTGCGCGCAGTCGTTGTATCTGTTCTGGAAGATACAGGCAAGCGTAACGCCGTATTCGTGCGAAGCGTCTATCATCCTCTTCGAGTCCTCTATGTCGATAGACATCGGCTTCTCGGTCATAACGTGCTTGCCGCGCTTCATCGCCTCTATCGCGACTATCGGGTGAAGATAATGGGGAAGGCAAAGATGCACGACGTCGATCTCTTCTTTATTAAACATTTCGTTGTAGTCGTAATACGCCTTGCAGCCGAATTCCTTCGCCTTCGCGTCGGCTCTGTCCTTCTTGTTGTCGCAAACCGCGACGAGCTCGGCGTTCTCGCATCTCGTAACGCTTACCGCGTGCATCGGGAATATGTTGCCGCATCCGATAATGGCTACTTTGAACTTTTTCATTTCAAATACCTCGTTTTCGCTTTATCCAAAAGGGATTATAACACAAAAAATATCTAATTCAATACTTTTTCAATATCTTCTGAAGGTTTCGTTAAGCTTTCTGTAATAAGCGGCGTCCGCGGCGTTTACCGTCTCTGCGGTCGTGCGGAAAAGCCATTTGCCCTTGTCGTCCCCGGGGACGTTCATTCTCGCGTCGCTCCCGAAGCCGCAAAGATCCTGGAACGGAATGATAGCCGTGTCCGCGCTCGAGCGCCAGACCGTTTCGATGATTTTTCTGCAAGCCGGCGCGTCGTAACCGCCTCTGCCCCAGTCGTTTCCGGTATATCCGCAATAATCGAGCGCAAACTGCTTGTCCTGCGGGTTCGATTCCCAAAGCCAGCCGAGTAATGTGTTGTTGTCGTGCGTGCCTATGTAAGCGACGCAGTTTTTCGGGTAATTGTGCGGCAGATGCGTCGAATCCTCGCCCGCGACGAACCCGAACTGAATTATCCTCATTCCCGGGAATCCGCTGTCGTCAAGCAACTTTATAACGTCGTCTCCGAAAACTCCGAGATCCTCCGCGATTATCGGCAATTCTCCGAGGTTTTTCCTTACGGCGTCGAAAAGCTTCATCTTCGGGCCGTCAAGCCACTGCCCGTCCTTCGCCGTCTTCGCCTTGCCGTCTATCGCGTAATACGAAGCGAACGCGCGGAAATGGTCTATGCGAAGAATATCGTAAAGCTCGAAAGAGCGTTTTATCCTGTTCGTCCACCATTCGTATCCCGTCTTTTCGTGATACTTCCAATCGTAAAGCGGGTTGCCCCAAAGCTGCCCGTCCGCCGAGAAATAATCCGGCGGCACCCCCGCGACCTTCTCGGGCGAATAACTGTCGGGATCCACCGCGAAAAGCAAAGGATTTTCCCAAAGGTCGACGCTGTCCCTCGCGACGTAAAACGGCATATCGCCGATCATCTCGACGCCGAGAGCGTTTATCGCCTGCTTCGTCGTCTGCCATTGCGAAAAGAAAAGATACTGTATAAATCCGTGATATCTTATCTCTTCTTTAAGCTCGTCTTTAAGCGCTGCCGCTTCCGAGAATTTGCCTCCGCGTTCCCATTCATAAAACGGTTTTCCGCCGTTTTCAGCTTTCAAAGCACGGTATAAACAATGGTTTACAAGCTTTTTGTCCTCGATAAAGCGGTCAATGCCGCTTTTTTCGGTCTCCGAAAGTCTGCCGAAAGCAATTTTAAAGAGTCTTTCGTGCGATTCCTTCGCGAATTTATAATCCGCCGTGTAAGGCGAGCCGTGATATTCCGCGTCTCTTGCCTCGTCTTCGGTGATATATCCGTTTTCCGCCATCATATAAGGACTTATAAAAAGCTCGTTCCCCGCGAAAGCGCTGTCCGACCCGTAGGGCGAATTTGCGTAATCAAGCGGTGTGAAGGGAAGCACTTGCCACAGCGAAAAACCCATATCCTTTATTTTCGCGGCAAAATCTATACAGTCTTTCCCGAAAACGCCTATGCCGTATTTCGACGGCACCGACGAAATGGCGAGCAAAACGCCCGCGCGTCTTCTATTTTCCATTCTTTCGGCCCGTAACCTTTCCGAGTATTGCCGTAATGATGATGATGACCGCCATCACGGCGAAGATACCAAGCATCCCGAGCCCCATATATTTTAGATTCGAAACGAAATTCATTGCGTTGAAATTCATATTTTCACCCGTGATCATTTAAAAAAGTTTAATATGATGCCGCCCGCGATAACGCTCGCGATCTGACCCGAAACGTTTACGCCCATCGCCTGCATCAGAATAAAATTCTGTCTGTCTTCTTCAAGCGCCAGCTTGTGAACGACGCGCCCCGACATCGGGAACGCGCTTATGCCCGCCGCGCCTATCATGGGATTTATCTTGTTTTCCTTCTTTAAAAACAGGTTCAAAAACTTCGCGAAAATAACTCCGCCCGCCGTGTCGAATATGAAAGCGACCAAGCCCAGCCCGAGAATAAGCAAAGTGTCAAGCTTCAAAAAGTTCTCTGCCTGCATCTGCGACGCTATCGTTATGCCGAGCAGTATCGTGATAAGGTTCGCCAGCACCTTCTGCGCCGTTTCGGAAAGCGAATCAAGCACTCCGCATTCGCGAATCAGGTTGCCGAACATCAGAAATCCGACAAGCGATACCGATTTCGGCGCTATAAGTCCCGCGATTATCGTAACGATTATCGGGAAAAGAATCCTCGTCGTCTTCGAGACCTCTCTCTGAACGTAAGGCATCCTTATAAGCCTTTCGTTCTTCGTCGTAAGAAGCTTTATAATAGGCGGCTGAATGATCGGAACGAGCGCCATATACGAATAAGCCGCGACCATTATCGCGCCGAGATATTTCGATCCAAGCTCCTGCGCCACGACTATCGAAGTGGGCCCGTCCGCCGCGCCGATGATCGCTATCGAAGCCGCGTCGTTAATGTCGAAAAACATCGAAGCGGTGCAGAGCGTGAAGAATATTCCGAACTGCGCCGCCGCGCCGAAGATCATAAGCTTCGGGTTCGAAAGCAGCGGCCCGAAATCTATCATCGCGCCTATTCCGATAAACAAAAGCAAAGGAAACAGCTCGTTCGCTATCCCCGCGTTATAAAGCGTCGAAAGCGGACCTTCCTCAAAAGCTTCGCCGATCTTCTGCGTTACCGCGCCCGAAAGCGGTAAATTCACGAGTATCGCGCCGAATCCGAGCGGCAAAAGCAGCGACGGCTCCATGTCCTTCTTTATCGCGAGGAAGATAAGAATTCCTCCGATGATCCACATAACGCCCATCTGCCACGTAAAATTAAGCACGTTGCCGAAAAGATCGTTTAAAAAATCCATAAATTGCCTCTTTATACAGAGTATTTTTCTTTAATTTTCAGTATATCATCGCCGCACGATATTTTCAATATTATTTTATTGTTTTTTACTTTATTTTATGGTATAATACCTTATACGAATAAAGATTCTGCAAGATAGGAGAAATTGATTTGTTAAAAGACGTTCTTACCGAAAAGAAATCACTTTTCGCCCCGAAAGTCCATACCGAGCTTCGCGGTCAGCTTTCCCGCTCCCGCCGCGTAACTCTGCTTTCGGGTAACCTCACCGCCAACACCCGCACGGATACCTCCGGCGTCTCCGCCCGCGTTTACCAAAACGGCGTGTGCGGATTTTCCTCCATGGCGGAATACAGCGCCGACGCCGCCGAAAGCGTGCTCAAAGCCGCTACCGAAAACGCCGCCTTTATGGATTCCCACGTCGGAAAAGGAACTAAAATGTTCCCGCCGATAATCGCGAAAGAGAATAAGCTCGAATGTGATATCCACGACCCCGAACAAAAGGTATATATCGACTTCGCCCGCGAGATAGACGATTATATCGCCAAAAAATATCCGAACCTCGCTTCCCGCGCTGTTATCACCACCGAAGATTCGATGGAAAAACTTCTCCGCGTCTCCGACGGCTGCGATTCCCATATAATCGCGCCCCGCTCCTATATCTACGTTTTCCTCGATTCCGAAACGAACGACGGAAAGCCCGTCGAGCTTTTCCGTGCTTTCGGCGGGGAAGGGACCTTTGACATAAACTTCAAAGACCCGTCTTCTCTCTACGGCGAGATAGACTCTCTCTACGAAAAGCTTATGCAAAAACGCGAAGGCGTCTATGCCGACGCGGGCATGAAACAGGTCGTCCTCGGCGGCATGATGTCGGGTATGCTCGCCCATGAAGCCGTCGGCCATACCGTCGAAGCCGATTTGGTGCTCGGCGGAAGCGTCGCCGCGCATAACCTCGGAAAACGCGTCGGCTCCGACCTCGTCAATCTTACCGACTTCGCCCATACCGCCTTCGGTAAAAGAGCTCCGCTCCCCGTTTTCGTCGATGACGAAGGCGTCCCCGCCGAAGACGTCAAGCTTATCGAAAACGGCATCCTCGTCGGCTATATGAACAACCGCGAGACCGCTCTCCGCTTCGGCCAGAAGGCTTGCGGCAACGCCCGCGCGTGGGCTTTCTCCGACGAACCGCTTATAAGAATGCGCAACACCGCCGTTCTCCCCGGCAAAGATAAACTCGAAGACCTTATCGCTTCCGTCGAAGACGGCTACTATCTTATAGATTCCAACAACGGTCAGGCTGATACCACCGGCGAGTTCATGTTCGGCGTAACCCTCGGCTACGAGATAAAACACGGAAAACTCGGAAAAGCCCTTCTCGACACGACAATCTCCGGCGTCGCCTTCGAGATGCTCAAAACCGTCGATATGGTCTCCGACGAGATAACGTGGTCCAGCTCGGGCTTCTGCGGAAAGAAACAGCCGATGCCCGTCTCGATGGGCGGACCTTCACTTCGCTGCAAAGTTATGATAGGAGGCAGATAATAATGGAAAAACTTAAAAATATCGCTTCTTTTATCCTTGAAACCGCGCGTAAACAGGGCGCGGATAAAGCTTACTGCTACGTAAGCGAGCGCGAAAAACGCGAATTCAACGTCGACGGCGGCGAGTTCTCGCTTTTCAGAACTCTTTTCGACCGCAACGTTTCGGTTACCGTTTTCAAAAACAAATGCAAAGGCAGCGTCTCGATAAACCGTTTTGACGAAGAAAGCGTCGAATCCGCCGTCAAAAACTGTATCCTCGCCGCCGAAAGCGCCACTCCCGACGACGCTTGGGAAATAGCCGAAAATATCGGCGAAAAGGAATTTTCCGAAGGCGCCCTCGTCTGCGATACCGAAAAACTCTTCGAAAGAACAAAAGAATTTATGTCCGATATCGCGGCGAAGCATCCGCTTATCATGATGGAACAGCTTATCGTCAGCTACGTTAAAAACCAAAGCGTCTATATGAGCACTACGGGCAACCTCTATAAAAACACCCTCGGCTTCTACGACCTCAGCACGATGTATTCCGCCCATAAAGGCGAAGAGGCTACCTCCTTCTACGGCAGCGATACGACGATGAAAGATTTAGATAAACGCTTCATCGACCTCTCATTCGTCGACAGCGATCTGACCGACGTCGAAAACCAGCTCGGCGCAAAGCCCGTCGAGGGCAAATTCGTCGGGACCGTCATTTTCACTCCCGCCTGCCTCGTCGATACCGTCTTCGGCAACGTCGCCTCCAACTTCGCGTCCGACGGAACGATACTCGACGGCACGTCTATCTGGAAAGATAAACTCGGCGAAAAGGTCGCCGACGGGCGCATCTCCGTTTCCTTCGACCCATCCGATAAACGTATAATCGGCGGCGAAAAATATACCGGAGAGGGCTATATCTCCGAAAAATACGACTTTATAAAAGACGGTGTCCTCGAAAACTTTATGCTTTCCCAGTACGTCGCCAACAAAACGAACAAAAAGCGTTCCCCCAACTCCGGCTTTGATATCGTAATCAAAAACGGCGAAAAATCTATTGCCGATATAATTAAAGAAACCGAAAAGGGAATTCTGGTCGGACGTTTCTCCGGCGGTGCCCCCGGCACAAACGGCGAATTCTCCGGCGTCGCCAAAAACGGCTTCTATATCGAAAACGGCAAAATCGTTTCCGCACTTTCCGAAACGATGATAAGCGGCAACCTCGCCGATATGCTCTTTAACCTCGTCGACGTGTCGAAAGAAGTTTTGGAGGACGGCAACCTCGTCGCGCCCTATATGGCGTTCGGCGGAATTACCGTGTCGGGCAAATGAAAAAGCTTGCTTCTTTCCTGCTCGCTTTGACTCTTCTTCTGACCCTTTCGTCATGCTCTTTAAAAGAGGACGATTTCGAAACGGATATCACCTATACCGTCTATAATCTCAGCGGCAGCGATATGGTAAGCTTCTACCTGACGTCCGATAAAGAAGTCTACGGCGTCTGGGAATACGATACCGCGACGCTCACCTGCCTCGAAATAAACTTTGTTTCCGACGAAAACACGGGCGATGACGACGCTTCGCGCATAACCCTTGCGTTAAAGCCGATAAAAGCGGGGAAAGATAAGCTTTCCTTCTCGCTTTCCTCCGGCGGCAGCAAGATAAAACCCAGAACCTTTAATCTCGAAGTTACCGAAGCTGATGGCAATTTCAAAATAAATATCACCGAATAATTTTTTCGCTCGCCGGGCTCAAATATACGGGCAAATATACCGTTATCGACTTCGACGACGCTATACGGTGCCGGTACCCGCTTGATGTCGCCCGCGCTCTTGATTGCCTCGGCGATATCGCCGAAGATATTGACGAAGAGACAGCCGAAACCGAATTCCTCTTAGGCTACCGCGAAGAATTTGATTTCGATTCCTCCGCCGCCGACATGCTTCCCCTTATGCGCCGCCTCGTCAGATTGCAGGAGTACGCGACGATATTGAATACTCTTTCCGCTCCCGTCTCCGAACCTCCCGACTGGATGACCGAAATCACCGAAAACCTGACTTCGCGCCTGCGCGAAATCGAAAAAAGCGTTATTTGACCCGATCAAATATCCCGCTTTTCCGCGCTTCGCGTTCTCACAAGGTTTTCACACTCTCGCAAAGCTTTATACTCTCGCAAAGCTTTCGCACTCATACAAAAAAACCGAAAACGGGCGAATGCAGTGTACCCCAAGTCAAGTACAATTTTGATTTGTAGTGTTTAAATTTTAAAACAGTGTTGTATAATTGTTTTGCTTTACCGATACGGAGGATAGGGCGACGCTGAGGAGCGACCCGAGCGTCGTATCGGGTTTACGGGAGACAGAGTACCGAGCGTGCACTGTCTCTTTTCTTTGTCTCCCGGAAACAAAAGCGTTAAACCTCGGGGTTTGGGGCAGAGCCCCAAGTCTTTAAAGGATATACGCCCGTCGTAACGTAGCGGTAATACTCCTTCGGCGACAGCTTCACCAGATCCCACTGGTACCTGTCGCCGTTGTAGTAGTCGATCCAATCGTCGATCTTTGCTTTTACCTCGGCAAAAGTTTTCATCATGGCGATCTCATACTTGATCTCGTCTTTCATGTGTCCGAAGAAGCTTTCTTGCGGCGCGTTGTCCCAGCAATTGCCTCTGCGCGACATCGATTGGACAAAATGATTGTCGCTTAATGCTTTAATAAACGCTTTGCTCGTGTAATGACAGCCCTGGTCGCTGTGTACGATCGTCGTATCGTCAAGCGTGCTGCCGTACCGTTCTACGAGGCTTGCCACCGTTTTCAGCACAAAAGCAACTTCAAGATTTTCGCTTAATTCGTACGCCAGAATTTCTCTTGTGAATGCGTCAAGTATAGTCGATAGATAGCAAACTCCCGTATCGTAAAAGACATAGGTTATGTCGGTAAGCAGCACTTTCCGTACGCCGCCTTCAAGAAATTTTCGGTCAACTTCGTTGGGAAAGACGGTATTCGTCTTTAACGCTTTTGCCATCTGACGGTAGGGATTCGGTCCTCTGTACGGGCATTTCAGGCCGTATTTGTGCATAAGGCGGCGTATTTTCTTCAGGTTCATTACGACGTCTTCGTGCAGCAGTCGCATATAGATACTTCTCGCGCCTTTTGCATATCCTCTGTGCTTGTACGCCTCAAGAACAAGGTCAAAGTCGGCTCTGTCTTTAGCTTCTTTTTCCTTTCTGAACGGTTCTGCCGCAGCCCACTCGTAATACCCCGAACGGGAAACCTTTGCCAGTTCACACATTCTTGCGATGCTCAAAGCGTTGTTGTCGCGGCAGGCCGCGTTGTGGATTATTTCGAATTTTGCGGACGTAATCACTTCGCATCGCCCGCTTTCCCACCGTAAGCCTCTTCCGCCGAACGAATTTTTTTTAGAAAGTCGTTCTCCTGTTCAAGATATGCGTTTCGGTGTTCGAGCTCCCGTATTCGCTTCGCCATTTGTGCTTCTGTGCTTTGCGCTTCCTTGCGGCTGTTGTTTTTTCGTCCGTCTTCAAAATCCGAATCGGTTTTTGATTTTTCCATCAGTTTGTTTCTGAAATTTTCCAAACGTTTGCTTCCAAGCATTTCAACGTCAAATCCGGCATCCGTGAAAATTTGCCGCATACTTTTTCCGCCGCAGTATTCTTCATATGCGATCCTCTTGAATTCCGGCGTAAAGCTGACTGTCCATTCGGTCGCTTTCAAAACGTACGGATGCTCCCGAAGCTTTTTCACATCTTCTTTTGACATTTTCGTTCTTGTTTTCATTGTATCCGACCTTTCTCTTACCTGACCGGATACATTCTACCATAAATTCGGACTTTTTTCAATTGTCCTGCTTTCGGGGTTTTTGTCCCTTTTTTCTGTCCGCTTTTTAGGAACGTCCGACGAAAGCACTACAATATACCTGTCCGTTTTTATGGGTACAGTTTATTCCTTCACTCCTCACTCCTCACTCCT
>JAZUJV010000093.1:0-2095 GCA_045642945.1 Eubacteriales bacterium
GGAAAAGTTCTTTTACCATAAATGCCATTTCGTTATAATAGGTGTGGCTGTTGCCGATAAACAGTATGCGTTTCATTTGTTCCTCCCGTTAACCGAAAAAACTGTATGAATATATGATGAACAGAAAAATAAAACCGACAACCGTCTTTCGAAGGCTGTCGGTTTTGGTGGAGACTACAGGGCTCGAACCTGTGACCCTCTGCTTGTAAGGCAGATGCTCTCCCAGCTGAGCTAAACCTCCGTCGCGTACCCGCTCTCGCGGACAGCGTTTAAGAGTATATCACTAAAAAATGCGTTTGTCAATAGAAAATTTATTTAAAAATGAAATTTTCGCGTATCTTTTCGAAAGCGTCACTTACTTTGTCGTAATCCGCCTCTTTTACGGTGAGCGTAACGAGATAAACGTTGCCCTCACGGACGCATATAATCTGGTCGAAAACGAAAGCCGTTTCGCTGACGGTAGCCTTGTATTTTTCCTTCAGCGCGACTACGCCGTCAAGCTTCAGATCGTCCTTTTCGTCAAGCTTTTCATAGCTCGGAAACGCATCTTTTATATCTTTTTCGTATTTTTCCCAATACGCTTTCGCGAGCTCGTTCGGATCCTCAAGCCCGAAGGTCGTAACGGTAACGCTCGCGTATTCCGCCAAAGCGTCGCTCGGGTTCACATCGAGCCGTATGCCGATAACGCCGTCGTCCTCGAAAACCTCCCAGTCGTCGGGGTAAATAAGCTTATAGTCGACAGCGTCGTTCGTCGCCATCTTAAATCCGTCCAGAACGGTTTCCTCGCCGTCATTCCCGCATGCCGCGAAGGCGAAAAGGGAAGTGAGCGCAAGAATTATCGCGATGATCTTTTTCATATTTTTCCTCATTTCTTCTCAAAACCGATGTTGCTCTTGCGGTCGCCCGCTTCGTACCAGACCTTCGTTATTTCGCCGCATTCATATCTTAATTCGACGTATCCGTCCGCATTTTTAGGCAAAGCGTTCGCGCTTCCGCGTGAGACGTAGACGGTGAAATAAAGCTGTCCGTCTTCAACGCGGCATTTATAGTCGGTAATTTCGTACCCGTCGTCGACGGTGCGCGCCTCGCCCGTGAAAATACCGTTTTCCACCTTTAAATTATGTGTCGCGAGCCCGTCTATCGAAAGCTCGCTTTCGTGATAAGTGAGTATGGAATACGTCCCCGCGGCAAGCATTGCCCCGATCATTACGACGATGATTATAACGAGAAATTTCCTCAAAATTCTTTCGCCTCCGAAAAAACGACTTTGCTTATTATACATCTTTTTTTTATAAAACGCAATACTTTCGCGAAAAAGGTTTACAAAACTCTTTTTCGGGTGTAAAATAGACAAAACGTGAGTTCGCAAAATCCTCACGCTAATAAAAACTACGGAGCGTTTTTCAATGAACAAAAAACTTACCCGCCGCGTCGCCTTTGCGGGCGTGATCGCCGCGCTTTACGTCCTTTTGACGTTTATCTCCTTTGCCCTCGGGCTTTCCTCGGGCGTTATCCAGCTTCGCCTTTCGGAATGTCTTTGCGTTTTCGCGTTCTTCGACCCCTGTGCCGCTGTCGGTCTTTCCGTCGGCTGCCTCGTCGCCGATATGCTTACCGGATGTGTCCCGCTCGATACCCTTTTCGGTACCCTCGCGACGCTCGTCGGCGCGCTGATTTGCTGCCTTCTCGGCAAAATCTATAAAAAAACCGGAGCAAAATTTCTCCGCTTCCTCGCCCCGCTTCCGAACGCGTTGGCGAATTCCATCGCCGTCCCCCTCGTTTTAAAGCTCGTTTATACCCAAAACGGCAGCGTTTTCTACTTCGCCGCCTGCGTCTTCATAAGCGAAATTCTCGTCTCCTACGCCCTCGGCATCCCGCTCCTCCTGACGGCTGAAAGAACTTCGCTCTTTAAAAATTGAAATTTTTCCACGGCACCGATGAAATTTTTCGTCGGTGCCTATTTATTTTTGTAATATTATATGTTATAATAATATACTACGAAAAAATCCGACCCGAAAGGGGAAACCGAATGGAAACTTTTGAACTCATATCCGATTTTAAACCTACCGGCGACCAGCCCGAAGCGATAGAATCGCTC
>JAZUJV010000094.1:0-9319 GCA_045642945.1 Eubacteriales bacterium
GTGATGACGTATAACGCCGTCTCGTTTTCGGAAGCGGCGGAAGCGACGAGGGCTTCGCTATCTTTTAAAATCGCTTCTTTTTGGAAAGACGGATGAGACCAGCCGCCTTGCTCGTCGTATGGGTTTTGTTCTACAAAAGAATCGTAGAATCCTTCGACGTTCTTATCGAGAAGAACGCCATTATCTTTTAACGAATCGAAGATATTCGTAATAAACGGGGGACAGACGCGTCCGCCGGAGCCCGTTCCGAGCATAATATAATGCTTTTGCATCCTGCCGAAGAATGCGACTTTTTCGTCATTTTTAAGTGGGAGGGCTTTACGTTTATTTTCGAGCAATACGATACCTTCGCACGCGGCTTTGTAGGAAAGCGAGACGGCTTTTTCGGTATCAAAGGTTTTTTGTTTTGTGAAATATTCAAAAGCGTTTTGTGTATTCATGAGCGCACCTCTTTCTTTTTTGTATTTTAACATTATTTAAGCGTATAGTCAACGAAAATTTATATTGACAAACGGCGCAACAGGTGGTAAAATCGTAAAAAATAAATAGTTAAATCCGTTATTTAACGGGAGAAGTAATCGGAAGTATCGGCGAAAGCGAATCGGGGACGGTGGAAGCCCGAGGGCGACGGATAACCGACGAATGGACCCGCGAGGAGCGAGGCGGAAAGGAAACGAGTATGCCGAGCCGTGAGCACGCGTCAGAGGCGAAGGGTGTTTTTGCACCCGCAGAGTATAATTTTTGAGTGGCACCGCGAGATAGTATATCGCCTCAAATGGTAATTTACTATTGTCGCGCATTTTTATTTTTACGGAGGATATCATGGAAAACATCCCTTACAAGATTTATCTTTCGGAGGACGAGATCCCGAAGAAATGGATGAACGTCCGCGCGGTGATGAAGAACAAGGTCAGCCCGATGCTCGATCCCGAGACGAAAGAGCCGGTTACCTTCGAGCAATTACGCAGGATTTTCTGCGACGAGCTCGCGAAGCAGGAGCTTAACGACAAGGATCTTTGGTTCGACATTCCGCAGGGGATAGTTGATTTTTATAAAATGTACCGTCCGTCGCCGACCGTTCGCGCTTATAATTTGGAGCGCGAGCTCGGCACGAAAGCGCACATATACTATAAGTTCGAAGGGTCGAACACAAGCGGCTCGCACAAGCTTAATTCCGCCGCGGCGCAGGTATATTACGCGAAGGAGCAGGGCATTACGAAGCTTACGACCGAGACGGGCGCGGGACAATGGGGCACGGCTCTGGCGATGGCGAGCGCTTATTACGGAATAGATCTGACGGTCTATATGGTAAAATGCTCGGCTTTGCAGAAGCCGCACAGAAGAGAGCTTATGCGCACATTCGGCGCGAACGTTATCCCCTCCCCTTCCATGACGACGGAGGTCGGCAGAAGGATAAACGAGAAGTTCCCGAACACGAACGGGTCGCTTGGATGCGCTATCTCCGAGGCGGTCGAGACGGCGACGGGCACCGAAAATTGCAGATACGTGCTCGGAAGCGTGCTCAACCACGTTATGATGCACCAGACGGTCATCGGGTTGGAAGCGCAGACGGCGCTTCTCAAATACGGCGAATATCCCGATATCATTATCGGCTGCGCGGGCGGAGGAAGCAACCTCGGCGGTCTCGCGGCGCCTTTCTTCAAGGACAAGATAGAGGGGTTGAAAAATCCCGAGATAATCGCGATAGAGCCCGCGAGCTGCCCTTCGCTTACGAGAGGCAAATTCGTTTACGACTTCGGCGACACGGGACATATGACCCCGCTTATGAAGATGTATACGCTCGGTTCGGAATTTATTCCGAGCGCGAACCACGCGGGCGGGCTTAGGTACCACGGTATGAACAGCACGCTTTCGCAGCTTTACGACGACGGATATATGACGGCGCGTTCGGTAGAGCAGACGAAGGTTTTCGAAGCGGCGAAGGTTTTCGCAAGAGTCGAAGGCATACTTCCCGCCCCCGAATCCTCGCACGCGATACGCGTCGCGATCGACGAAGCGCTTAAATGCAAGGAGACCGGCGAGGAAAAGACGATACTCTTCGGGCTTACCGGCACGGGTTATTTCGATATGCCCGCTTACGAGAAGTTCAACAACGGAGAGATGGGAGATTATATCCCGACGGACGAAGAGATAGAATTCGGGTTAAAGAATTGTCCGAAGGTTTGAAAACAAAAAAAGTTCTGCTTTCGCAGAACTTTTTTATTTTGAATTTCAGCCGAAGTTTACAGCGAAGACGTTATCGTAGGAGATGACGCCGTTTTCGTCTTCAACGGACGTGATGACCGAGAAGTAGTGGACGCCGCTTTCGAAGGGAAGCTCGTCGCCGAAGTTATATTCCTCGCCGGAATGTCCGTTTTCGAAGACCTCGTAGAATTTCAACAGTTCATTTTCGTATTCGACGCGTAACGCTCCTTTATAGTCAAGGACGGGGATATTCTCTTTACCGCCGAAGTTTTCGAACGCGGCGATAAAGCCGGGGCCGTCGAAGAAAATTTCCTCGCCGTCTTCGATATAGTGGCCGCCGACCAGACATTTTATCGGGTTGACGAAGGAATCGCCGGAATATATCTTCGCATCGGAATAGGGTGACGGGTTCGGGAGGGCAGAGGTCTCGGAGATTTCGGACGTTTCTTCGATAAGGACCGAAGTCTCGGCAGAGGAATCGGGCGAAACGTCAGTTGATGTTTCGTTATCACAGGAAATCATAAGCAGAGAAAGACCGAATATTAAAAATACGATTAAAATTTTCTTCATTTTTTACCTCCTGTTTTTAATATTATAGCATATTATAGCGTGAATTCGGAAATTTGTCAAGGAAGCGCCTCACGTTATATATAACAGCGGACTTATAAAAAAGAGGACAAAAAATTACCGCGCGAAAAAGCGCTAATAAGTTTATATATTGACATTTTAAGAATTTATGATAAAATAGTAGCATATTATAAATAAGGAGAAAAACGATGAAAAGATTTTTTAGCATAGTTCTCGCCGTTATCACGGTTACGGCACTTTGTTTCGTTTTCGCTTCGGCGGAAGACAAAAACCCGCTTATTTCCGAAGGACTTACTTGGGAATACACCGACAACGGCGGATGCAGAGTTGACGTTCACTTTGAGGGCGGGAACGCTATTTTCTCGGGCAGCAACCCCGGCACCTGGCCCGAAGCACACACCTATTACGACAAACCCATCACCGTCAAGGTAGACGGCAGCAAGATAGCGTTCCATTTTGAAGTTGCCGGCGCGGGCGGCGCGACGAACATATCCTTTATATTCAGCTCCCCCGACAAGGCTGACGCTTATTACTTCCCCATTTCCTGCAACGCGCTCAACGCGGCGAACTACGACGCGGGCAGCGGCGACTTGCTCGAAGGCACCTACAAGGGCAGCATCAAGCTTTCCGACCTTATCAACGCGAAGACCAACCTTTCGGGCGAAGCGTTCAACAAGGATTACGTTACGGCGGAAGGCACGCTTACCTTCGCGGGCATTCAGGTTTATTCCGTAAGCGGCGCGGTCATTACCGTCAAGCAGCTTGAGGTCGTAGGCGCAAACGCCGACGAGCCCACCGAGAGCGAAGAGGAATCCGAAGAGGTTTCAGAAGAAGAATCCGAAGAAGTTTCCGAGGAAGAATCCGAAGCAGTTTCGGAAGAAGCTTCCAAAGAAGAATCCACCGCGTCCGAAGCGGTTTCGGAAGAAGCATCCGAAGAGGCATCGACCGAAGCAAGCGAAGGCGGAGATGAAGAAGAAAGCTCCTTCCCGTGGTGGATAATCGGTGTTTGCGGCGGCGTAGTAGTTATAGCCGTTATCGCCATCATACTCGCGAGCAAGAAGAAAAAAGCGTAAATAACGAGAGCCGTTCCTTTTCGTGAAAAGGAACCGAAAAGCTTTTGATTCTCGCGCTGACGCGCTCGAAAAATGATAATAATAAAGGACGTGTATTTCGCACGTCCTTTGTTTTTTGTTTTTTCTTCGCGAAAGTTTACTTTCGCGCTTTAAAAGTTTTCGGGCGCCTTTTTCAAAAGGCGCAATATTTACATTTTAAAGAATGCAGAAGAGGCTTTGAACATCTCGTAGATGTCGAATTTGGAGGCGAGCTCGATGGGGGAATGCATGGAGAGTATCGGCACGCCGCAGTCGATGACCTCGATGTCGAAATGAGATATCTCGGACGCGACGGTGCCCGCGCCGCCCTGGTCGACTTTGCCGTATTCGCCGGATTGCCAGATAACGCCCGCTTTGTCGAAGGCGACGGCAAGCTTGGAATAGGTCTCGGCGGAAGCGTCGGAGCAGCCGGATTTTCCGCGGGAGCCGGTGTATTTGCTTATGACGACGCCGCGATTGATGAAGGAGGAGTTGGACTCTTCGTACGCGTCGGCGAAAGAGGGGTCGTAGGCGCCGCCGACGTCGGCGGAGAGACAGATAGAATGGCGCTTGCAGGCGCGGTAGTCGGCACCAGTGGCGGCGCAGAGGTCGGCGATAAAATCGGGGTAGGACTCGCAAGCGAGGCCGGTTACGCCGTAGGAGCCGATCTCTTCTTTGTCGGCGAGCATAACGATAGAGGTATGCTCGGGAGTCGTCTCGGAGAGGAGGGCGCGGAGAGCGGGATAACCACAGATACGGTCGTCGTGGCCGTAGGCGGCTATCATAGAGCGGTCAAAACCGACTTCGCGCGACATTATCGCGGGGACGGCTTCGAGCTCGGAGGTCATAAAATCTTTTTCGGTGATACCGTATTTTTCGTTGAGAATGGCGAGGATATTGAGCTTTATGCCGCCTTCGTCGTCTATCGGGAGCGAGCCGTTGATGATGTTTAAAGATTCGCCGGGGATAAATTCGGAAGCGGGCTTGGACATCTGGTCTTTGCCGATATGGGGCATAAGGTCGGAGATGTAGAAGACGGGGTCGTCGGGGTCGGCGCCGACGTTTATTTCGACCTTTTCGCCGTTTTTATAGACGACGCCGTGGAGCTCGAGCGGGAGCGCGGTCCACTGGTATTTTTTAAGTCCGCCGTAATAATGGGTTTTGAAATAGGAAAATCCGCCCGCTTCGAAGAGGGGCTGGGGCTTCAGGTCAAGGCGGGGAGAATCGATATGCGAGGCGACGATACGGCAGCCTTCGTCGAGCGGAAGCGAGCCGATTCGCGCAAGGATGATGCTCTTGTTATGGTTTACATAATATATTTTGTCGCCGGGCACAAGCTTGGCTTTCGGGTCGTGGGGTTTGAAGCCGTAGGACTTGGCTTCCCTCTCGGCGAAAGCGACGGCGAGGCGTTCGGTTTTGGAAGCGTCGATGAAGCGGCGGTATTCTTTGTTGAATTCTTCAACTATCGCAAGGGTTTTCTCGTCGCGGACGACAGAGGAGTTCTTTTTGGTGAGAAGCTTTTCGGCATCTGATCTTTGCATTACTGTTGTTCTCCTTCATAATATAGCTTTTCGTATATTTCTTTCGCACGGTTGACTTTGTTTACATAATTTCTTGTTTCATCAATGGGAATATAGGTCAGGGTCTTGCCGTCGGTCGAATAAAGTTTATCGTCGAGCCACGAGGCGACTCTGCCGTGTCCCGCGTTATATCCGGCGAGCGCGGTATCCCAATCGCCGAAGCGTTTATAGAGGTTATGGAGATAATAGGTGCCGTATTTTATATTCGTTTCGGGGTCTTCTATCGGTCCCGTCGGGGCTTCCTCGCCCATTACGCGGGATATCCAAGTATAGGTGTCGTCGCCGAGCTGCATAAGCCCGATGTTGCCCGCTTTGCTGACGGCGTCTTTATCAAAGCCGCTTTCGACCTTTATCACGGCGTAGACGAGCGATTCGGGAACGGAATATTCGGAAGAATATTTCTCGACAAATTCGGAATAATCGCGTTTATAGGTGTTTTTTCGGTAGCTGTTGACGCCGAAAACTGCACAGACGGCGATAATTATTACGACGAAAAAGGCGATCATCGGGACGTACTTTTTCATAGACTTCCCTCTTTTATTTTTTCGCAGACGTCAAGGCAGCTGTTTTCGAACGCTTCGAGCGTCGAATCGTTATAAACGATAACGTCGCAGTTTTCGATTAAAAATTCGGCGGATTTTTGTGAGTTCAAGCGCGAAAGGGCTTTTTCTTTACTTATTCCGTCGCGCTCGACTATTCTTTTGACGCAGTTTTCGTCATCGGAAATGACGGCGACAACGAGGTCGCAGCGTTTATCAAGCCCGCTTTCGAAAAGTGTCGGGGCGTCGAGAAGGATAATAGATTCTTCGGGGGATGATTTTATTATTTTTTCGACTTCTTTTATGACGTGTTTATGGGTGATTTTATTAAGAAGCGCAAGCTTTTTTTCGTCGGAGAAGACGATTTCCGCCATTTTGGCGCGGTTTAAGGAATTATCTTTTATCACTTCCGAGCCGAAGTGTTTTTCGAGTTCGCATAAGCATTTGGTACGCTTATCAACGAGAGAAGAATAGACTTTATCGCAGTCGACGACGGTAAAGCCGAGCTTTGACGCCGAGTCGGAAAAGACGGTTTTTCCGCTTCCGCTTCTGCCGCAAAGACCTATAAGCCGCATTCGCCGAGCACCTCCGAAAGTTTTTTTATATCGAACGAGCCGAGGCGAAGAAGCTTCGGCTTATCGACGAGTGAGATTATCGTGGATTCGAGCCCGAGGGCGCACCTTCCGCCGTCGACGACGACAGACGCGCCAGAGCAGATATCTTTAAGCTCGTCGGCGCTGACCGCGCTCGGGCGGCCGGAGAGGTTGGCGCTCGTGGCGGCGATTACGCCGTTAAAGCTTGAAGCTATCTTTAAAAAGGTTTTATCGCTCGGGAAGCGTAAACCTATCGTATCGGTATTTTTACACGCGAAGTCGGGAAAATCTTTTCTTCTTTTGAGCACCAAAGTAAGAGGTCCGGGGGTGAAGCGCTTGGTGAGCTCGCGCGCTTCGTCCGTAAGATAAGCGATATTTTCGGCGGTTTCGAGCCCTTTTATGTGCATAAGCAGGGCTTTTTCGCGCGGGCGCTGTTTTTTTATATAAAGATCATCGACCGCTTTTTCGTTGCAGGCGTCGCAGCCGATCCCGTAGACGGTCTCGGTCGGGAAAACGCAAAGGTCGCCTTCTTTTAGCGCTTTGGCGCACAAAGTCGCGGCGGTATCGCGGTCTTTTTCGGTATAGGCTTTTATAAATTCGGATGGCAAAACATATCACCTCTTTATAACTATAACACAAGTAAAGCTTTATTTCCATAGGTTTGGAGAAAAAACTATTGATAAAAGCGAAGTCTTATGCTACAATTAAATATCAATTTCACGGAGATTTTGAATAATGCCTGTAAAGATTCCTTTTTCGCTTCCCGCCGCGGAGGAGCTTATAAAAGAAAATATATTCGTTATGGACGAGAAGCGGGCGACTATGCAGGACATACGTCCGTTGAAAATCGCCATTCTTAACCTTATGCCGACGAAGATCGTTACCGAAACGCAGTTTTTAAGGTTGCTTTCGAACACGCCGCTTCAGCTTGACATCACGCTATTAGGCGTTCAGTCGCACAAGTCGAAGAACACGCCCGAGGAGCATCTTCAGGCGTTTTACAAGAGCTTTGACGAGGTTAAAGGCGAGAAGTTCGACGGGCTTATCATCACGGGCGCGCCGGTCGAATTTTTGGAGTTCGAGGACATCGACTATTGGGACGAGCTTAAGGACATTATAAAATGGTCGAAGAAAAACGTTTATTCGACGCTTTACGTCTGTTGGGCGGCTTTCGCGGGGCTTTATTACAACCACGGGGTCGAAAAGCTTAAGCTCGACAAGAAAATCTCGGGAGTTTTCCGGCACAGGACGCTTATGCCCGAGCATCCGCTCGTTCGCGGGTTCAACCTTGAATTCAACGCGCCGCATTCGAGATATTCGGGAGTTCGCAGAGAGGATATAGAGAAAATCGACGATTTGGTCATCCTCGCGGAATCCGACGAGGCGGGGATATATCTTATCGCGAACCGCAACGGCAGAGAATTTTACGTTACGGGGCACAGCGAATACGACTTCGACACGCTTAAAAAAGAGTATGAGCGCGACGTTTTGAAAGGCATTGACCCCGAAATCCCGAAGCATTATTTCGAAAACGACGACCCGACGGCGACGCCGAGGAACACATGGAGGGCGCACGCGAATTTGCTTTATATGAATTGGCTGAATTATTTTGTGTATCAGAATACGCCGTATGACCTTAATGAAATGCTGGGAATATAACGCATATAAAGATATAAACGGCTTCGCCGTGATATGAGAGATAAATTTGCCTTCGGCAAATGAGATAAGATCGCTTCGCGATCGTTAAGGTAAGTTTTCGCAAGCGAAAACAGAATTACGGAGTTGTATATGCCCGAAAGTATTTTGAAGGACAAATCGAAAGAATTTGCGAAAAACATCGTTTATCTTTGCAGAAAACTAAAATGCGCAGGCATCGAACAGATCCTTCTTGATCAATTATTAAAAAGCGGAACTTCGATAGGTGCAAACATTCACGAAGCGCAATACGCGCAGGGCTCGAAAGATTTTATTTCAAAGCTTGAAATCGCTTTAAAAGAAGCAAACGAAAGCGATTATTGGCTTGGATTACTTTTTGATACCGAATCTATAGAGAAACCTATATACGAAAAATTATTAAAAGACGAAACGGAGATACGCCGCATGCTCGTTTCGTCAATCACGACGATAAAATCACGCGAGGAAACGTAACTTCCCTTTTATGCGCGAAAAACGGCGATTTTACAAATCAAGAAAAAGAACTTGGCTAGAATACCAAGTTCTTTTTTGTTATTTGCTTTTGGTTTTGTATTAGAAGTTAAAAAGCGCGGCTTGGATGAGAATAGTGATAAGTAATCCGATGACTGCCAAAACAATACTGGTTATCGACATACCGACGCTCTTCTTCATGCAAAGAGGTATTATTCCGAGAATAAGCGCAATAATACCCAAAGGATAGGTGAGCCATCTGATAAGAGGGATAAGCGAGAAAACGAGAGCGATTATAGCCAATACGAGAGCCGCAACCGCAAGACCGCTTTTCTGTTTTGTTGTCTGTTCGTTCATAAAAGTTCCTCCATAAGCTTAAAATATACCATATCGGGATATTTATAATATACCACTATGGGATAATTTTGTCAAGAGGTGATTTTATGAGATTAAAAGAAATTAGAAAATCGAAAAAAATATCTCAACTAAAGCTTGCTCTTGACCTTCATACCACCCAGAATACCATAAGCCGATAGGAGACCGGCGAGCGCGAGCCGGGAATAAAGGAACTTATAGCC
>JAZUJV010000095.1:0-3511 GCA_045642945.1 Eubacteriales bacterium
AAAGAATATCTTTGCGGCATCGAAGAGGAAAACCCCGCCGCCGTGATACTCGGCTGTACCCACTATCCGCTTCTTGCCGAGGCAATAAAAAAATACGTCGGCAAAGCCGAGCTTGTCAGCGCGGGGAAAGAAGCGGCTATCAAGCTTTCGGAAGAGATAATCTCGCTCGGGCTCGCCTCGGACGGTGTCGGCAAAGCCGAATATTACACGAGCGACAACGCGGCATTGTTCAGCGAAAACGCCGCAAAATTCTTCGGCTTCAGCGGAGAATGTGAAAACGTAGACATAGAAAGATTTTAACAGATGAAAAACAAGATACCCGTAGATATCCGCGTCAGGAGCGAAAGACTGACGGCGGACCTTTCCCGCTCGGGGCATGAGCTTGTCCCCGAAACCGACGAATTTCTCGTCGGCGGGGTACTTAAAAAAGTAAAAGGCGGTCTTCGGCTTCAATACGAAGAAGACGGCGGCAACGTCGTTACGACGATAGATTGCTTCGACGACGCTTTCGTTTCGCTTTCGCGAATCGGCGAGACGCGCTCTTATATGGCGTTCACCGAAAACAAAAGCATGGATTGTATATGCGACACGGGATTTTTCCCGATACAGCTTCGCGTTACGACACAAAAATTACAAAACACGCTCACCCGCGACGGAGGGAACGTGGATATAGAATATTCCGTCGAGATACTCGGCAGCCTTGCCGAGAAAAACAGGCTGTCGCTTTCGGTTTCGCCCGATATAAGCGTTCTGCGGTCGTAAGGAGTGAAAAATATGTCCGAAAAGAGAATAAAAACGCCCTCCGACGAGCTTATTATCATTCCCAAAGAGGTGCTGCCGCGTTTAAGCGCCGCTTCCGAAGCGGAGGTAAAAACGCTTCTCGTCTTTTTCGCGTCGCCCGATATTTCTATCAGCGATGCCGCGAGAAGTCTCGGGCTCACGACAGACAAAGTCGAAGCCGCCGTCGCGTTCTGGCGCGGAGCGGGAATTTTCAAGGACGGCGAGGAGAAGAAAAAACCTGTTTCCGACACGAGCTCTTACAGAAATTACGACGCCGAAACGCTTGCAAACGCCGCCGAAAACGACGGCGGGTTCAAAATGGTTTGCGAGATAGCGACGGAAAAGCTCGGGAAACAGCTTACGAAAAACGATCTGAGCGCGCTTTATTATCTTTTCGATTTCGTGCGCCTGCCGTCGCCCGTGATATGCGGAATAATCGGATATTGCTGCGACAAGGGCAAAAACAGTATGCAGTATATCTATAAAAAAGCCGTCGCGCTTTACGAGGAGGAGGGCATCGACACCCCCGAAAAGCTCGAAAGCTATATCGCGAAGCGCGAAGCCGCCGAGACGAATATCGGAAAGATCCGAAAGCTTTTCGGCATGGGCGACAGAGAGCTGACGGCGAACGAGAAAAAGACCTTCGACAAATGGTTCGTCGAGAAGAATCTTTCGTTCGAGCTCGTGCATCTCGCCTACGACAAGACGATAGACAACATCGGCAAGATAAATATAAAATATATGGACGGGATTTTAAATCGCTGGTTCGAAAGCGGGTTCGAAACTCCCGAGGACGTCGAAAGCGGCGACAGCTCGCGCAACGCGGGGACGGAAAGCAGCTTCGAGACGGACGAGTTCATAAAAGCCGCGCTCAACCGGAAATTCGACGATTAGGAGAAGGATATGGATATAAACGAAGCGCTTTATAAAAAAGGCGAAATGCGGTTTACCGCGATGGAAAAAGCCAAAGCAAAACGCGAAGAATTACATAAAAATATCGTCCGCGTCGCCGAGATAGACGAAAAGATCGAAGCTTTGCCGCTTCGCGCGCTCGGAGGCGAGGATATCGCTTTTCTTCGTAAGGATACCGAGGAACTGCTCGCCGAGAGGGAAAAGATACTCGCCGCGGCGGGTTACGACAAAAATTATGACGAGCCGGATTTTGAATGTAAGATATGTAACGACAGCGGCTATACCCGCGACTTAAAGCTTTGTAAATGCGTGCGCGAGCTTATGGCGAAGGAAAGCTATACCGAAAGCACGCTCGCTATGGGGCTGCGCTCCAAGACCTTCGACAATTTCTCGCTTTCCTATTACGACGGCGAGGCGAGGGAAAAAGCGGAAAACAACCTCGCGGTTTGTAAAAAATACGCGCAGGATTTCCCGAAATGCGGCAAAGTCGCGGGAATGATCTTCATAGGCGGCACGGGCTTGGGAAAAACGCATCTTTCCGCCGCGATAGGCAACGCCGTATCGTCGAAGGGAATCCTTACCGTTTACGAATCCGCCGCGCAGATAGTCGATATTTACGACCAGACGCGATTTAACCGCATAGACGCTTCGGAGAAGAAAAGGTTTGAAAACTGCGAGCTTCTTATAATCGACGACCTCGGGACGGAAAACGTTACGCAATATTCGGTCTCGGTCATCTCGTCGCTTATCGATGTCCGGCTCGTAAACGGCAAACAGACGGTCATAAGCACGAACCTCACCCCCGAAAAAATCAAAAAGATTTACGGCGACCGCGTCTTTTCGCGCCTTTTCGGCGAATACAGGGTGCTCCAATTCGTCGGCGGGGATATAAGAATGAAACGGACGGTAGGATGATTTGAAAACCGTGGATATCTATACCGACGGCGCCTGCAAGGGAAACCCCGGCGCGGGCGGCTGGGCGGCGATACTCGTCTATAACGGAATAGAAAAAGAGCTTTCGGGCGGCGAAAACCCCACGACGAACAACCGAATGGAGCTTACCGCCGCAATAATGGGGCTTTCGGCTTTGAAAGAAAAATGTAAAGTCAACCTCGTCTCCGACAGTCAGTATCTGGTCAGCGCGATAGAAAAGGGCTGGCTGGAAAGTTGGAAGTCGAAGGGTTGGAAAAAAGCGGACAAAAAACCCGTTTTAAACGACGATTTGTGGAAAAAGCTGTCGGGACTTCTCGAAACGCACGAGGTGTCTTTTTCGTGGGTAAAGGGGCACGACGGGCACAGCTATAACGAAAGATGCGACACGCTCGCGTCCGCCGAGGCGGAAAAATTGGCGTAATATATGGAAATAGAAGAAATAATCCGCCGTATGCACAGCGGCGAAATATACGACTGTACCGACGAAAGATTGCAGAAAGAACAGCAGTTACGCACCGATAAATTGCTTGAATACAACAAACTTTCGCATACCGAGCCGGAGAAAAGAACGGCGCTTTTAAAAGAAAATTTCAAAGAATTCGGCGAGGGGAGCTATATCGAAACCCCGTTTTTCGCCAACTGGTGCGGGAAATTCGTAAGCTTCGGAAAAGGAGTTTACGCGAATTTTAATTTAACGATGATAGACGACGGCGAAATAACCGTCGGCGACCACGTGATGTTCGGCCCGAACGTAACGCTCGTTACCGCGGCGCACCCGATAAGCCCGACTTTGCGCGAAAAGCAGATACAGTATAACGAGCCCGTCGTGATAGGGCGGAACGTCTGGATAGGCGCGGGCGCGATAATACTGCCCGGCGTAACGATA
>JAZUJV010000096.1:0-2788 GCA_045642945.1 Eubacteriales bacterium
GGAACAGACATACGACGAGCCGGAAAGTGAAGACGAATACCGCGACGCGATAGAAAAAGCCGAGCTCCCCGAAAACGTAAAGGCAAAGCTGCTTGAAGAGAACGCAAAGCTTCTTAAAACGCCTTTCGGAACTCCCGAAGCAACGGTTATAAGAAACTATATTGAGGTATGTCTCGAGCTTCCCTGGAACAAAAAGAGCAAGGACAGAATAGATATCGTCGCGGCAAGAAAAATTCTTGATAAAGACCACGACGGCATCGAAAAGGTCAAGGAGAGAATCCTTGAATATATCGCGGTAAAACAGCTCGAGCCGCAGCTTAAAGGTCAGATCCTTTGCTTCGTAGGCCCTCCGGGCGTCGGCAAGACCTCGATAGCGATGTCCATCGCGAGAGCGTTGAACAAGCATTTTGCGCGTATCTCGCTCGGCGGTATACACGACGAAGCTGAAATCCGCGGACACCGAAGAACTTATATCGGTTCTATGCCCGGCAGAGTTATAAACGCTTTGAAAATCGCGGGAACCTCGAACCCCGTTATACTGTTCGACGAGCTGGATAAGCTTGCGAACGATATGCACGGCGATCCTACGAGCGCTATGCTTGAAGTTCTTGATAAAGAGCAGAACAACGCTTTCAGAGATAATTTTATCGAAATACCCGTTGATTTGTCGGAATGTATGTTTATAGCGACGGCAAACACCACCGAAACCATACCGCCCGCTTTGCTCGACCGTCTTGAAATTATCGAGATGGACAGCTATTCCGACAGTGAAAAAACGGCGATAGCCAAACATCACCTTATACCCAAACAGCTTAAAAATCACGGCTTGAAGGCTTCGCAATGCAAAATCAAGGACGAAGCGATCGCCGAGCTTATAACTTCATATACTAAAGAGAACGGCGTTCGTAATCTCGAAAGAGAAATAGCGTCGCTTTGCAGAAAATCTGCGAAAGCGATAGTTGAAGGCAAGAGCAAAGTCGTTATTGGCAGGGAAGAGCTTCACGAGATGCTCGGCCCGATAAAATTCATCCCCGACAAGATTTACGAAAACGACGAAATAGGTATCGTAAACGGCTTGGCGTGGACTTATCTCGGCGGCGATATGCTTCGCATCGAATGCAGCTCAATGAAAGGCAACGGCAAGCTTGAGCTTACCGGACACCTCGGCGACGTTATGAAGGAAAGCGCCAGAGCGGCGGTCAGCTATATAAGAAAGCATTGCGACGAGCTCGGCGTTGCCGAAGACTTTTATTGCACCAAGGATATCCATATACACGTTCCCGAAGGAGCGATCCCGAAGGACGGTCCTTCCGCGGGCATTACGATCGCCACCGCGCTCGTAAGCGAGCTTACCGGAAGAAGCGTAAAGCAGGATATCTGTATGACCGGTGAAATCACGCTTACAGGCAAGGTCTTGCCTATCGGCGGTCTTAAAGAAAAATCAATGGCGGCGTATAAATGCGGTGCCAGGAAAGTGATAATACCCGCTGAAAATATGTCCGATACCGCGCGTTTCGAAAAGGATATACTCGACGCTCTTGAGTTTATTCCCGTTAAACACGTTTCGGAGGTATTCAAGCTGGCCCTTAACTGATATGGAAATGTCTTTTTACGGCGTAAATCTTCACAATACCGATTTGAAGATAACCGCCGGACTTCCCGTACAACTTGAAAAAGACGGCATGCCGCAGATTGCTTTGGCAGGGCGTTCCAACGTCGGAAAAAGCTCGCTCGTCAACTCGCTGCTCGGAAGAAAAAAGCTCGCGAGAGTTTCTTCCGAGCCGGGCAAAACGATAACCGTCAACTATTATTCGGTGGACGATAAGCTTTATCTTGTCGACCTTCCGGGTTACGGTTTCGCGCACAGAGCAAAAAGCGACATAGCGAAGTGGTCTTCGCTTACTACCAAGTATTTTGAGGATAACGACGCTTTGCGCTACGTTTTGCTTCTTATCGACATTCGCGTCGGCTTTACCAACGACGATCTGATGATGCTCGATTATCTTGATTACTATAATTTGAGATACATGATCGTTGCCACGAAATGCGACAAGCTCAACAAAACACAGTTGAACGAGGCGTGCAAAAAGCTTATGGACAGCGGAAAGCTTTGCGCCGACACCGAAATCATTCTTTATTCTTCTTTAAAAGATATTGGCAGAGATATTCTCTGGGATAGGATAATTACCAATGCAAACGCTTAAGTTTCTTCACGATAATATCGGAATTTCAAAAGAAGGACATCTGTCGTTCGGCGGTGCCGACACGGTAAAGCTTGCCGAAAAATACGGCACTCCGCTTTATATCACCGACGAAAACAAAATACGTTCCAACTGCAGAGAATATAAAAACGCCGTATATAAATATTTCGGCGAAGACAGTCTTCCGCTTTACGCGAGCAAGGCGCTTTGCTATAAGGATATTTACAGAATCTTAAAAAGCGAAGGGTTAGGCGCCGACGTCGTTTCGGGCGGCGAGCTTTATACGGCGCTGTCTGCCGGATTTCCCGCCGAAAAGATTTATTTCCACGGAAATAATAAGACGCGCGAAGAGATAGTTTACGCGCTTGACCGGAATATCGGCGGATTCATCGTTGACAACGAAGACGAGCTTTTGACGATCGACGAAGAAGCACACAAACTCGGCAAAACGCAGGATATACTTCTTCGCGTAACACCGGGTATAGATTGCCATACCTACGAAGCGGTAGCGACCGGAAAGGTCGATTCCAAATTCGGCGTTCCGATAGAGACGGGACAGGCAATCGAGTTCGTCGGAAAAGCGCTTT
>JAZUJV010000097.1:0-8104 GCA_045642945.1 Eubacteriales bacterium
GGTCTCGGTAGCGGTGAGAACAACGTCGAATTTAGCATTGGGGTTGTCTTCGCCGACGAGTTTCTTGAGTTCGTCTTCGATGGAGGGTTCAGGACCAGGATCTTCGGAGGGATATTCGGGATCGTCGCCGCCTTCAACGTAGGGTTTAACGGTAGCGGTGCAGACGTAGCCTTCTTCGTACCATTTCTTATCGGGAGTGGAGGTCGGAACTACGAGATTTTCGAGGTCGATTCCTTTGATAACGAACTTGTCGCCGGCTTTAAGAGTGCCGGTCCATTCCATAGCGGCCTGACCGTTTTCGGTAACGTAGTTCGGATATTCCAGATGAGCAAGATCGTCGTACCAGAGACCGGTAGCACCGTCGCCTTTGCAGGGTTTGATGTCGCCGTTGCCGTCAGCGATAAGCTGCGGCCAGTTGTTGCCGACGTTAACGGCATATACGAAGCCGTTTTCGGGGATAGCGAGAGCGGAGCCCGCGCCGGAAGTACCGATGGTAAGATCGACTACTTCGTAAACGTCTTTTTTGCCTTCAACAGCTTTGAAAGCAACGTGGTTCCACCAGAGACCGGCAGCGTCGGTTTCGGTGAAGATAGCGCCGGCGCCTTCAGGGGCACCGTCGTTGTAATGGGTGAGCCAGAATTCGGAAGGTTCGGTGGGTTCGGGATCGTCGGAGCCGGGAGCTTCGGTAAGGAAGGTAAGAGTTTTGTTTTCTTTATCGAGCTGGATGAAGTCGCCTTCGGTAAGACCGCGGGCGATCCATTTCATACCGGAGTAGTTATCGAATTCTTTTACATTGCCGCCGGTAGAGATGGAAACGAGGATCTGACCATCGGCGAGATCGAGGGTGCCGGTGTGTCCCTCGGGCCAGGGGTTAACTTTGGAGTATTCGATTTCATAAAGATCTTCCGCGCCTTCAACAGCGTTGGCAAGGATGATCTGGCTGTTCTTGAAGAGAGCACCGTCAACGGAGCCGGAAAGATCGATAGTGCCGAAAGATTTGTCGAAAACGCCTGCGCCGACGTTACCTTCGGTATCGCCGGAGTGGTTTTCGTTAGCGGCATAGGTGTAGGGACCTTCGGGTTTAACGGAAACGATGGTGGTGTCTACAACGCCGATTTCGGACATAAAGAACCAGCCGTTCTTAAGAGTAGCGATAACTTTGACGTATCTTGCTTCGATACCGGTTCTGGTAGAGAAGTCAACGGCGATTTTGTTGACAGCGTTTTCGCTCGGTTCTTCGGGAACGGCAACAACGCCGCCTGCGTTAACGTCGAAGAAGTTGACGTTATCGTTGGAAACGAGGAACTGGATAGCGGTAGGAAGAGCTACCATGGAAATATTTTCGCAATAGAAATCAGCATAAATAGCGCTGATTTTTTTAGCTTCGCCGAGGTCAACTACGAATTCGATAGTTGCTTCGACTGCAGCGTCAACGCCGGCAGTGTGATCGAAGCCGGTGTTTTTGAAAGAAACGAGGTTGGTGTCGGAAAACGCTTTTGCGTCGAGCGCTTCCTTGCCGTCAACGAGTTTGGCGAGGTCGCCGAATTCGAGGGAGCCCGCGGTAACCTTAGCGGTTACGGAAGGAGCGGCAGCGGATGCGGAGAACGCGAAGCAGGTTGCGAGCATCGAAACGATGAGCAGCGCAACGAGAACTTTTTTGAAAGTACGCATTTGTGATTCTCCTTTTGTTTTTTGGGTAAAATATACCTTTATAGCTTCATTATAATCATAAATCACTATTTGTCAATAGATTTTATGTAAACCCTTTTGCGTATAACGAAGGAAAACATTCGGAATTCAGCCGCTTTTTGAAAAAAGCTTGGTAAAAACTTCGCACCTTTTTCGTGAAAAAGGTGTGCCAAAAAGCTTTTAAAGCGCTGTTCCTTTTCGGGAAAAGGAACCGAAAAGTTTTTAAAGCGCTGTTCCTTTTCGGGAAAAGGAACCGAAAAGCTTTTAAAGCGCTGTTCCTTTTCGAGAAAAGGAACCGAAAAGCTTTTAAAGCGCGAAAGTAAACTTTCGCGGAGTTTTTATTGTTTTGTGAAAGACGGTCTTTAAAGCCCTTTAAAAAGCGCGTAGAAGAAGCTTTCCGCCATAGGTATCACGGCGTCGAAAAGCAGCCAGATAAGATAGATCACGGTGGCGAGCAGAAAGAGCGAGACGAGTGCGCCGAGGACTATTAAGATTATTTTTATAGGTTTTTTCATGGCAATATTAAAAACGTTGTTTGATTGATGTTTTGGAAACGTATGGTCTTTTATATATTATAATATTTTCGGGCGGGATAGTCAAGCGGGAAACAAAAAAGAGTCGGGCATTGATTTTAGGGGCGGGGCGTGGTAAAATCAGCGTATAAAAGCGTACAAAGGACAATTTTCGGAAGCGGGTGAGGATTTGAAAAAAGCCATTGCGATTTTATGTATATTGACAGCTTTATGTTTATTATCCTGTTCGGGCGGGAGCGAGATCACGCCGAGCGGGGCGAGCGAAAGCGAGGAGAGCAGAGTGGAAAGAGACGGAAAAAGAGAGCCGATACCCGACGGGGCGAAGGTGATAACGAATTTAGATTACAAAAACTCGGGAAAAATGGGCGACAACGACGGTCCGGCTTATTGCGTTTATTCCGAAAAAGGATTCAACAAAGCGTCGATGGACGTGAATATCAGCAAGATAAACGCAAACACGGTACGCAAAGACGGCAGGTTTGTGAACGCGTATATGTTTTTAGGCTGCGACGTTTACGACGGGGCGTGGTGGTGCAACTGCTTTGACGCGGGATTTTGCTATTCGGGGAACGACCCGAAATGGCATTTGTTCTATAATATTTATCAGCCCGCTGTCCAAGGTGAAAACACGTGGTATGAATCGGGAGTTATGCTTGACGGGGCGCACGATTATCGGCTTATCCTCGACACGTCGGGAGAGGACGAAAAGGCGGTAATTGTCGTTTGGGACATAACCGAAAACAAAAAAGCCGACGAAGCGGCTTTTTCGGTAAAGGATATGAAAAAAGACGGCTCGAACACGGCGTATCTTATGGATTTCGCGCTGGATTATCCCGAGAATCTTCGCAAGGACGCGGCGGGAAAAGACACGGACGATTGGAGCGAGATAACGCTTTATAACACCGACGAAAATCTTTATATTCAGAACATCGTGGTATCGAACGTTAAAATTTACGCTTCGGAAAACGAATACGTATGGGACGAAAAGAAAACGGATTGCCGCTCGCTTTGGCCCGACAGGACGGACAGGAAGATAGATTACGCGTGCACGAAGGTCATCGGCGACGGGTACGACCACGATTTCAGGGTCGATCTGGATATGAACAGATAAACGTCAAGGACATAAAAAACAGCCCGAGGGCTGTTTTTTCGTTAGTCTTTGATTTTGGAAAGGGTGCTTAAAAGGACAGGGATATCGATAGGTTTGGAGAGGTGGCCGTCCATACCGGCATCTATCGCGTTTTGTTTATCCTCGGCGAAGGCGTTGGCGGTCATGGCGATAATTTTAATATTCGCGAGGTCTTTATTGTCAAGAGCGCGGATAGCTTTCGTCGCCTCGTAGCCGTTCATACGCGGCATCTGGATATCCATTAAGACGACGTCGTATTTACCCGCGGAATTTTCGACCTTTTCGACGGCAAAGATGCCATCCTCGGCGGTATCGACCTCGGCGCCCGCGTCGGTAAGTATCTCCTCGGCTATTTCGCGGTTCATCTCGTTATCCTCGACGAGAAGGATCTTCATTCCTTTAAGCGAGAATTCGTGGTGTTCGTCTTTTTCGGCGGGAGCGTCTGTCCATTCGGTGTCGATCTTTAAAGGCAGGCGGACGATAAATTCGGAGCCGACGCCGAGTTCGGAATTGACCTCGATGGTGCCGTCCATAAGGTCGACGAGCTTTTTGACTATCGACATACCAAGGCCCGTGCCCTGAACTTTACTGACCGTGGAGGTCTGTTCGCGGGAAAATTCCTCGAAAATGTGGGGAATAAAATCCTTATCCATACCGATACCGGTATCTTTGACGGAAAGGCGGCTTATGATATAGCCTTCTTTTTCGCAGGGCTCTTCACCGGCGGTGGCGGTTATCGTGCCGCCCTCGCGGGTATATTTGAGCGCGTTGCCGATGAGGTTATTGGTTATCTGGGAAATCCGGTCGCCGTCGCCGAGAATGTGTTTATGGACGATGCCTTCCATACTGACGTTAAACGTAAGTCCTTTGGCGCTCGCCTGGTTGGAATAGATAGTACGGACGACCTCGGCGCTTTGCTCCATATCGATCTTTTGTTCCTGAAGAACGATCTTACCGGATTCGATGCGCGACATTTCGAGCACCTGGTTGACGAGGGAGAGAAGCTGGTTGCCCGCGACGTCGATTTTTTTAAGATAATCGTTGACGGTGTCGTCTTCGGATTTCTTGCGCGCCATGACCTCGTAGCCAAGAATAGCGTTCATCGGGGTCCTTATATCGTGGGACATATTGAAGAGGAAGGCGGTTTTGGCGCGGCTGGCCTGCTCGGCGATATTTTTCTCCTCGGCGATTATCTTACGGTATTCTTCGCGCTCGTCCTCGACGATATAGACGTGGAGGATGCAGCTTCCGATAAGACAGCCGGCGGCGTATATCGGGAGAAGAGGATAGAGCAGCTGGACTGTGCTGGCGACGAACATAACGACGCTGAACAGAAGGACGGCGATATGTCTTTTTTTCATAATGCCGCTGACGCGGACTGTTTTTGCCGCGGTGATAACGACGGTTATAAGGAACATACCTATCTGGATCCAAAGGGCGGTATAGCGGATGACACCCGCAGTGTACGCATCGTTTTCATCGAACCAGAAGAAGCAGGGGTAGAAGAAGTTGACGATAAGAGAAATTATCTCGGCAAAGAAGAAGGTCCAGCCGAAGATCTTAAAGGCTTTGGCAAAAAAGCCCGTGAGCTCGAGGTATTCGATAAGATATATCGACCAGCAGACGACGGCGGACGCCATCGCGACGTAGTAGACGGTCGTATCGACGAAGAGCAGGGGGATATTGTTGAGACCCGCGAACAAGCCCCAGCAGGCGTCGGTTATATAGTAGGCGAAGATCGAGAGCATAAGGAAAGTATACATTCTCGTCTTCGAATCTTTCGCTTTAAGGTTTTTGAAAAACGAAGGGTTGATGATTATATGTATTATAAGGGCGATGACGCCGACGGTAGAATATAAATAATCCTGCATAAATTTTCTCCCTTCCGAGAAGAAACGACGGATTTTTAGGCACTTTATCTCAAAAAATACGGGAACGAGGGGTATATACGCTTAAAAGTAATAATTCTCCGATAAAAGTATAACACTTTTTAAGAGTTTGTCAATAAGTTTATAGGGCGCTTTATAAGGTTTTTTAAGGGGAAAATTCAATATTTTAATGACACGGAGAGATTTTTATGGTATAATCGGGGCGATAAAAAGAAAAGTAAGAGGGACGGAAGATGCACGACTGTTATTTTGAATATTACGAGGCGAACGGGACAAGGTTTTTCAACGTAATATTGAAGCCCGAAAAGGAAGGAAAGTTCCCTATCATTCTTTGGCGCAGCCCTTACGTCGACCAGTTCGAAAACGAGGACGAAAGCGTAAGCGTCAAGGCGGAATATGAAAGTTTTAAGCCGTTTGTCGACGCGGGGTTTGCCGTCATCGCTCAGCATTGCCGCGGTAGAGGAAAGAGCGGCGGGGACTGTATTCCGTATATTTACGAGCGCGAGGACAGCAACGCAATGCTCGATTGGGTACGGACACTTCCCTTCTACGACGGGAGAATATATCTTAAGGGCAGCAGCTATTGCACGTCGGTATGGTACGCCGCGGCGCCTTACGCCGACGACATAAAGGGAGCGCTTTTCGCGGTTCAGATATCCGACAGGTACAACGTATGTTATACGAACGGCTTTTTGAAGAAGGGGCTTCACGGATATTGGTATATCAACAGAATGTATAAATATAAATCGCACAAAAAGAGGAATTACGCGCAGGGCACGCTCGACACGCTTCCGCTTACGGGGATAACGAAGGAGGTCTTCGGCGAATACGCCGAGGATTTCGAGGAGCTTATAAAGCACCCTGACCGCGGGGACGATTTCTGGAACACGAGGTTCGGCGGGGCAGACGCGCGGGACGCGGAGAAAAAGGCGAGGTTCCCGATGCTTTTCGTGTCGTCGTGGTACGATATTTATACGGGCGGGATGTTCGATTTATGGTATTCGCTTAGCGAAGAGAGCAGGAAACGATCGGCTTTCGCGGTTTCGGCTTACAATCACGGGGACACGGACGGAGAATCGCCGATAAAATTTAAAAACGGGAGCAGGAACGAGCAGTTTCCGCTTTGGGACTTAAAATGGTTTTCCTACCTTGAAAACGGTGGCGAAAGCCCGTTTGAGCTTGGGAAAATAACCTATTTCACGCTTTTTGAGGACGAATGGAGAGTTTGTGAAAAGCTTGAAGCGGCGAAAAGCAAAAAGATAACGCTCGGGCAAGGTATCGCGGAATACACCTATAATCCTTTCTGTCCGTCGGAGTTTGTCGGCGGGCTTTCGAGAAATTTCGGGGCAACGGGGTATCAGAGAAAGGCGGGCGCGAGATACGATATCATTACGGTTTACAGCGAGCCGTTCGAAAACGACGTTACCGTAAAAGGCAAAATCGCCGCGAAGCTTAAGGTCTCGACGGATCGCGACGACACCTGTTTTTTGGTGAGAGTCAGCATAGAAAAAGAAGGCGGGGATTACGGATTACGCGACGATATTACGTCGGTGGTCTATCAGCATCCCGATTATATCGCCGCCGAGTGGGCGGAGCTTGATTTTTCGATGGACGAGATAGCTTTACAGATAAAAAAGGGCGAGAGGTTAAGGATCGACGTCGCGTCCGCGGACGACGCGCATTACGTCAGGCACACGAACAACAAGGGGCTTTTCAGCACGCAGACGACGGCGAAAATCGCGCACAATAAGGTAGACCTCGGGGAATCGTATATTTTGATTCCGATTGAATAATAAAAAACCGACTGATTTTGTCAGTCGGTTTTTTGTGTTTTCAAGTATCAGTCGTCAAACCAATCGTACGGGCAGATAATTTCGTTATCGCCCTGTTCGAGCGCGAGACCGCGGTTTACGTTCACGACGTCGTTATAGCTTCTCGCGAGAACGTCGCCGTAGAAGGTGCCTGCGCTGTAAATAATATAGGGGCGGAAGGAGATTTTAGTGTCTTTGCCGCCGTCGGGGATATTGACGATAGTAACGTAGAAGGTAAAGGAATCGTAGTCGACGAATTTCTTTGCGGCGTCGAATTCCTCGATAGCCGTGGCGCTCATACGGACGGCGCTGACGTTGGCGAGGTCGAGGGTATTTTCGCCGAGGAGGTGGGACGGATAGAAGAGCATTCCGAGGTCTTCAACGGAGGCGCGCACGGCGGAACCGAGGAGAAAACCGTTATATCTCGCGCCGAGGCGGAGAGAGGAAGATGATTCTTTGACTTTTGCGCCGAGGGAACGGACGACGTAATCGGAGTTGAGAATCGCAAGCGATTGCGCGATGGGCGCGGTATAATCTCCGTCTTTGCCGGCGAGGAAACAATCCATATTGTCATACTCATCTTCAAGATCCTCGTCGTAGGCAAAATACCAAGCTTCGCCGGTAAGCGAGCCGACAGAATCGACGATTTTCGCGGAGCCCTTTAAAACAAGATCGTCGGGCTTTAAAAACCCAAAGCACCAGACGGCACCGTAGTCTTCATTTGTTCCGCGCATGAAAAACATATTTACGGCTTCTTTGACGTCGAGGCAGGAGGCGCGCACGGCGGTATGTTTGGCATTGACGTTTATCACGCCGGAAGCGGAAACGGTGAAATACGACCATTCGGTGAAAATACCGTCATGCTCGCTGTATACGTCAAGGTTGCCGTCACCGGAAATTCCGAAAGACTCAGCACACGAATAGATTCCGGAAAAAGAGCCGTTTTCGTTGGAGATGAAGTTGTTGCCTTTAAGATAGAGCACGCAGTCGTCATAGAACGAGACGGTGTCATCGTCGTTATCCGAAAAAGTTATGGAAAAATTATCGAAGGTC
>JAZUJV010000098.1:0-4136 GCA_045642945.1 Eubacteriales bacterium
GAGCTTTCTTCCGTCTCTTGCGAGCTTTCGCTTGCTTCTTCCGAGCTTTCGGTGCTCTCTTCGGATTTTTCGGAGACCTCCGCTTCGCTTTCGATAACGCTTTCTTCGCTTATGCTTGACGTTTCTTCGTCTTCAAAGCTTTCTTCGCTTTCCGTTGCTTCCGAGCTTTCGAAAACCGAAGTTTCTTCCGCTTCCGACGAAACAGAAGAAACGTTTTCTTCACCGCATCCGTTAATCGCGAGCGCGAGCAGGGAAGCGAGGATAAACGCCGATATCTTTTTTATCATTCTCCGTAAACCTTTTTCCTCTTCTTCGGGGTTTCGTCGCTTTCGATAAGATTTAAAAATCCCGTAAGGTTATAAAGGAACGCTTCGCCTACGAAATCTCCGTTGCCTGTCCCCGCGTCCTTATAGGTGAATTCCGCGGCGACGGGGTTAAGAAGCAGTATCGGAATAACTGTGTCTTCCTTTATCTCGCCGAAATCGTATTTCTTCTTTTCGTGCAATTCCGGCGTCTTCGCGCCGTTCTTCGAGAATAACATCCAGGTCGTTCTGTAATGCGTGTCGTCGACTAAATCATAGTGCGTTCTGTGCTTCGCGCCGACAAGCTTGATGGCGTAGCTTTTCGTCGGCGTCCCGACGGTAAAATCCGCCTTTTCGCTGTCAAAATTCGCAAACCAGCTTCCGCTTACGTTAAGCGTATATCCCTTTTGTTTGCAAAGCTTTTTTACCTTGCTTTTAAGCTTGAGTCTTTTGAAAAAGAATTTAATGAGTCCGCTGAAAATAAACAACAGCGCGATTATCGCTATGAATATAAGGAATTTCGCTCCGGTTATTTTAAACATACTTTAAGCCCTGCTCTTTCTTCTTACGATAAGCGTGTCTTCGCCGCTTATGCCGATAACGGTTATTTCTTCTCCGGTCGTTAGATCCGTCGCCTCGTCGGTAACGGCGTCCTTCTCGGTAAGCTTGCCCTGAAGAACGATGTTTACTTTTCCGGTCCCGCCCCGATTGCTCGGAACTCTGATATATACGTTTCCACTCGTGCCGAGCGCGTTTTTAATGTTTTCCGTGCCGTCGTACTGTAAAGATAACATCCATTTCATAATAAGCGCCACGACGACCATCGCCGCGAAACCCGATATGACCGCTATGCCGATCGAAAGCGGAAGCTTTATCCCGTCCGAACAGCAAACCACGCCGACCCAGCCCATCACCGAGAAGAAGGCGATAAGCCCGCGCATCGTAAATAGCCTTAAAGACCCGTCGTGCGCTTCCGCGTGCCCGTCGTGCCCGCCCTCGAAATACCCTTCGGGTATCGGGGTATCAACGAGCCCGTCGCCCGTGGTATCAAAACCGTCTATAACGCCGTCGCCGTCGGTATCTATCCCGACGCCGTCTATCTGCGCGTCTCCGCCGTCTCCGTCTCCGTCGCCGTTCCCGCCGAGACCTATAAGCATCATTACCGTCTGCGCGAGAAGGATGACCGACGCGGGTATCGCGATGCAGGCGAAAACCTGCCCTGCCGCTCCGAGCGACATCCACCAATCTGCCATAATATTATCCCCCTAATCCAATGTGTTTAAAATCTCGTCGGCTTTTCTCGAAAGTACCGCCGCGAAATGCGCGTGCGTCATAACGGAAAGGACCTTTATAAGCCTCTTTTTCGCTCCCGCGACGGGCTCTTTAAAATCCTTTACCGCCTCTTCGACAGCCTTATTCACTTCTTCTTCGCTTCTCGGATAATCGATTTTCGAAATACAGTCGATGTAATAGAAATAAAGGTCCGAGTCGTCGATAAGGTCGTCGCTCTCGTCGTCAAGACGCCCGTTTATATACGAAAGCAGCGTCGCTATCCTCTCGATCTGCATACTTTCGCGAAGCATGTTTATTATTGCGATCCTGCAAAACTGCCTCATCGTGTATTGCTTCCTCTTCGGGGGCGAAACGAATTTCCTTTTGACCCAGTTCTGAACGATATAAGGCTCAAGATCCGTAAGCGACGACACCTGCGAAAGCACCAATCCGCCGCAAAGAAAGAGGTTTTTAAACGTTTCCTTCGTGGAATTGTAGTCCGCGGGCGCGAGCTCGATCGTCGTTCCGGGCAACCTGTTTGCCATACTGATCTCCTTTCGAATGTCAGGTATATTCTCGGTCAGCTTCACCGAAAGTACACCTTTTCTTATCGTTTGACTGTATTATAACACATAGTCGCGTGATTGTCAAGAGCGTTCCCGAGACATTTTTAAAAATTTTTTGCTCTTTTTATCGTTGACAAACCCGATCTGATTTTGTAATATGGATATATAAAAATAAAGGGAAGTGTTTTTCTTGGAAAATATCGAGATAAAAAGCGAAAATTTAAAAGTAACGCTCCTGCCGTTCGGCGCCATAATCAAATCTATTGAATATAAAGGAAGAAAAGTCGCCGTTACGCTCGAAAACGACGACGATTATATTACCGATACCTGCTGCTACGGCGCGACAGTCGGGCGTACAGCCAACCGCTGCGGCGCGAAAAATATGATCGACGGCGTTGAATACGTTCTCCCGCTCAACGAAAACGGCATAAACCACCTCCACGGCGGCTTCGAGGGCTTCGGCAAAAAGACCTTCGCCGTCGTCAAAAAGACCGACGCTTCCGCCTCCTTCTCCTATCTCTCCAAAGACGGCGAGGAGGGCTACCCGGGCGACCTTGACGTTACCGTTACCTATACCGTAAAAGGCGACGCGCTCATAATAAACTACCGCGCCGAAACGACGAAGCCCACTTGGGTATCTCTCACCAACCACGCTTATTTTACGCTTAACGGCTACGGTATAGACGTCTTCGGGCTTCCCGTCGCGGTATATGCCGACGAGGTGTCGGTCTACGACGAAAATAACCGCGTCGTCGGTAAACGAAAAGTGCTCGATACAAAATGCGACCTTCGCTCCGCCCGCCCGATAGACTGCGAATACGACCATAATTTCTATCTCTCCGGCGGAGAAGAAAAAAACTTCGGCAAAAAAACTCTTTTCCTCGCCGCCGAAGCCTTCGGCGAAACGCATCTTTCGGTCTATACCGATATGCCCTGCATCCAGTTATACACCGGAAACTTCATAAAAGACGATACCCGCCTCTCCGGCGGCGTCTCTATGGGAAAACACGGCTCCTTCTGCCTCGAAACGCAGTTCGAGCCAAACTTCCAATCCAAAGGCGAAAATATCTTAAGACCCGGCGATATATACGATCATACTACCGTTTTCGAATTTGACGCGTAAAATTGGTCAAAATCACGGTTGAAAAAATCTTTTTTCCGTGTTATAATAGGCGAAATTATATTTCGGAGGATAATTATGGCTTTCTTTTTCGAACAGGAATCGCATACGTTCAGCGAATACCTTCTCGTCCCGGGTTACTCCTCGGCGGAATGTATCCCCGCCAACGTCAGTTTAAGGACTCCCATCACCAAATTCCGTAAAGGCTCCGAGGTCCCGGCGATATCCATAAATATCCCCCTCGTTTCCGCCATAATGCAGTCGGTCTCCGACGATAAAATGGCTGTCGCGCTCGCTAAAGAAGGCGGTCTATCCTTCATCTACGGCTCCCAGACCATCGAAAACGAAGCCGCCATGGTCCGCCGCGTCAAAACCTATAAAGCGGGCTTCGTCGTCTCCGATTCCAATATCCGTTCCGACGCCACCCTTGCCGACGTTCTCGCGCTCAAAGAAAAATTCGGCCATTCAACGATAGCCGTTACCGCCGACGGCACCTCTTCCGGAAAGCTTTTAGGTATAGTTACCTCCCGCGATTACCGTGTTTCGAGAATGTCCCGCGACACGAAGGTCAGCGAATTCATGACTCCCTTCGAAAAGCTCATCTACGCTTACGAAGGCGTCTCCTTAAAAGAAGCCAACGATATAATCTGGGATAATAAACTCAACTCCCTCCCGATAATCGACAAAAACGGGAACCTCGTCTGCTTCGTCTTCCGAAAAGACTACGACAGCCATAAAGAAAACCCCTTAGAGCTTCTCGATAAAGACAAACGCTTCATGGTCGGCGCGGGCATCAACACCCGCGACTACGAGGAGCGTGTTCCCGCGCTCGTCGAAGCGGGCGCCGATATCCTCTGTATCGACTCCTCCGAGGGC
>JAZUJV010000099.1:0-20008 GCA_045642945.1 Eubacteriales bacterium
TTTCGGCCTTACGGATTCACCTATACATATGATATACACTCCGTTTGCCGTTATTCTCGGCATGGTGCTCAACTATCTTCCGTATATGGTACTTCCGATATATACCGTTATCTCGAAACTTGATAAGAGCGTTATCGAAGCTTCTCAGGATCTTGGGTGCAGCAGATTCAATGTTGTACGCAAGGTTATTATTCCGCTTTCCAAGAGCGGCATAGTTTCCGGAATCACGATGGTATTCGTTCCCGCAATCAGTACCTTCTATATTTCCGCAAAGCTCGGCGGTACGAACTGCCGTCTTATCGGTGAAGAGATCGAAGCGGCGTTTATGGCGAACAGCGATCAGAACTTCGGCAGCGCGATTTCCTTCGTGCTGATGATTCTTATCATGCTTTCGATCGCCGTGCTCAATAAGTTCTCCGACGATAAAGAAGAAGGAGGTATGATACTTTGAAATTCCTTCAAAAGACCTACATATACCTTATCTTCTTTATACTCTACTGTCCCGTCCTCGTAATGATATTCTTCTCATTCAACTCGGCGGACAGTCTTTCGGTTTTCGACGGATTCTCTCTTTATAATTACAAAGAGGTTTTCAGGAATTCCGACGTTATCAACGCGTTCAAAAACACGCTTATCCTTGCGGTATGCACCGCGATAATCTCCGCAGTTCTCGGAACCGCGGCTGCTGTCGGCATAAGCAGATGGCGCAACAGATATTTTAAGCAAAGCGTTCTTTCCGTTACCAATATCCCGATGATGAATCCGGATATCGTTACCGGTGTTTCTATGATGCTTCTGTTCGTTTTTCTTGCCGGACTCCTTCATTTCAGCACGACGCTCAGTTTCTGGACGCTCCTTATCGCGCATATAACCTTCAGCCTTCCTTACGTCATTCTTTCGGTTATGCCGAAGATTAAACAGATGGATAAGCATTTGCCCGAAGCGGCTATGGACCTCGGATGCACTCCGGTCAAGTCGTTCTTCCGCGTAGAGCTGCCCTGCATTATGCCCGGCGTTCTTTCGGGTATGCTTATGGCGTTCACGCTTTCTCTCGACGACTTCCTTATCAGCTATTTCGTCGTCGGCAGCGGATTCCAGACTTTGCCTATCTATATTTATTCTGCCGTAAAGAAAGGCGTACACCCTGACCTTTACGCCGCGAATACGATAATCGTGCTCGCGGTCCTCGTTCTCCTTATTCTTATTAACTTTGTGGGAGACGGAAACAAAACTCAACGTAAAAAGGAGAAGACCATTGAAAAGTAAATTTCTTCTTTTGCTTGTTATGATGATAATCGTTGTATCCGTTTTTTCGGCATGCGGTGAAGAGGAAGAAGAACCGCTCGAATTCGACGAGAATACGACGGGTATCGACTATTCTCGGTATGCCGGCAGGGAAGTCAAGGTTTTCAACTGGGGCTATTATATTTCCGACGGCTCCGATGATTCCGTTGACGTAAACGCCGAATTTGAAGCACTTACCGGAATAAAGGTCATTTATGATACCTTTGATTCCAACGAAAGCCTTTACGCCAAGCTTTCCGGCGGCGGTGCCGACTACGACGTTATTATCCCTTCGGACTATATGATCGGAAGACTTATCGAGGAAGGCTATCTTGCCGAGCTCGATTACAGCCTTATTCCGAACTATGAATACGTCAGCGATGACTATAAGAACACCGAATACGATCCCGAAAACAAGTTTTCCGTGCCTTATAACGTCGGTATGGTCGGAGTTATTTATAACACCGAATACGTTGAAGAGGAAAATCCCGACAGCTGGCAGCTGCTTTGGGATCCGAAGTATAAAGGAAAAATCCTTAATTTCAACAACCCCCGCGACGCGTTTGCCCCCGCGCAGTTCCTCTTGGGACTTAATGTAAACACACAGGACAAAGAGGACTGGGAAAACACGTATAATAAGATGTTCGAGCAGAAACAGATACTTCAAAGCTACGTTATGGATGAGGTTTTCAACATAATGGAAAGCGGCGAAGCCTGGATAGCTCCTTATTACGCCGGCGACTTCTTTACGATGTACGGAAACAACGGCAACCTCGCCTTCTACTATCCGAAGGAAGGCACCAACCTCTTTATAGACGCGGCTTGCGTGCCGAAAACCTCCAAGAATCAAGATCTCGCGATGCTTTATATCAATTTCCTTATGGACCCCGAAATTGCAAAAGCCAACGCGGAATATATGTATTACGCTTCTCCGAACACCGCAGTTCTTGAAGACGAGGAATACCTTGAATTTCTTGAAGAGCTTCATCCCGACGCATACGACGTTCTCTATACGTCGGCAAAAGAAGCAAAAACCGAAATTTTCCTTAATCTTCCCGACGAAACCAAAGATATAATGAACAGAAAGTGGACTCAGCTCGGTGCGGAAGTTACCGAAGAGGGAAGCGACTTTACGATTTATATGATATGTCTCGTATTGGTCGTTATCATTGCCGCTTATTTCATTTACAAAGCAATCGTCAAAAAGAAAAGGAGTCAGTATAATTGACTAAGAGATTACTTTGCATTATCGTTTCCGTTTTAATGCTCTTGCCTTTTGCCGCTTCGTGCGACACGGCGGAGGTAACGGAAAAGATCTATTTAAGCGAACCGCTCGTTACGAATATAGGCGGAACGGACTTTTCCGCGAAGCTTATTAACTCCGAGCCCGATGAAGGCGAAGTTGCGATATATACCAGAAACTATAAGGTTGACGGTAAATATTCGGTCATCGTCGGCAAAGAGCAAAAAGAGCGTACCGCTGTATCTATTCGCGAAACGATATTCAGCGACGGAAGAGTCGAGTTTGACGTCGTCGGACGTACGGAAAACTTTTCCGAGGCTTATATACCTTATAACGGATACGTTCTTTCGATACCGAATGAAATGCTTGAAGGCATAAGATGTAATGTCGGTCAGCTTGTCAAAACAAACGGCTTTGAGCTTTTGACTCTTGACTATGAGAGAACGGATCTTGCAAATTTTTCTCCGCTCGATCTTAATTTCACTTCGTCAAGACGTATCAGCATGAAGAACCCCGTTAACGAAATTGAAGACGACAAAATATATTTCGTTTCTTCCGATTTCACAGGGGAACTGCCGATAACCAAAGCGAATAAAACAGTTGCGCTTGAGAAGCTTACCACTTTCAGCTATCTTATTAAAAGCGCTTCTTCCGCCACCGACTTAAAGACCCCCGAAAACTGCGACGCTTATATGGTTTTCACGGGCGAATACAATATAGCTTACGCGGATTTCTATCTGAAGGAAGGAGAAAAAATCATGTTGTCTTCGATAGATAAGGCAAACAGCTACAGCGATCTGCCTTCGCTTGTTGTTGACGGCAAGACGTATGCTTTCGGCGATGAACTTACCAACGTCGATAAAATCGAAAAAGACGGCGTATATTTCTTCGACCATCGTGCGATGCAGAAGGTTACCCCCGAAACCTCTCTCCAGAGAAAAGACGTAGTTTACGCCGACGGAATGGTTGTTTCGGTTGGTAAGGAAAACGCAAGATCGCTTATTCCCTCCGGCAACGGTTTCGTATTCTCCTTCGTTGGAGAAGAAAACTGTAAAGCCGTCGAAAATATAGAAATCGGTAACGAACTTGAACTTAATCTTGTGGAATACAAGGCTTATCCGCAGAAATATGTTAAGATCGGTGAAGATATTTTCGAGATAGACTTTCTCGACGGATACAGACAGCCCGAAACCGTCTGTGTTCTTTATACCGAAGCGTTCGGGAAAACCACCGGAACCAATCAGTACGGCACCGAAATCGCCGTTTCCAACGGAAAAGTTACCGCCGTTGAAATCGGGAAGGGAAATATGGAAATTCCCGAAGACGGTTACGTTTTGAGTATCCACAAAGACAACGCGATGTATTCGAAGGCTATGTCTGTCCAAACAGGCAGCGACGTTTCGATATCTCTTTCCGGCAACGATTATTCCGTTACTTCGCTTGACGTTACCGGCGTTAATATCGGCAGAACTGCCGACTCGCTGATAATATATCGCAACAGTCCCTCGACGCAGACCAATATCTACGGATACGAAATTTGCGTTGACGCCGACGGATTCGCTATTTCTGCGAGCACGCAAGGCGACAGCACGATTCCGCAGGGCGGTTTCGTCGTGTCCGGTCACGGTGTCAACAAGGATGCCCTTTCCGAAGCGTATACGATCGGCGAAAAGATAATCGTCAACAAGTCCAATACCAAGGTATATATAATCAAAACTCCCGATTTGCGCCTCGTGAGTGCTCAGGCTGCGCTTGACGAAGTCGAAAGCATTTACGAAGAAGCCAAGAAGAATTACGCGGATCTTGATTATAAGGCTATCGACGAACGGCTCGAACAGATGAGGCCTATGTTCGATGAAGCCAAGGCAATGTTTGATTCATACGATTACGTATACGCTGCCGCATACGCTAATTCGATAATTGATACCTGCAAAGAGCTTAAATATGCCGCGATTGAATCAAAAGGCGTTCAGAACAGAGCCGTCTGGTATCGTTCCAACGAAAAGAGCGACGACGAAGTAAGAGCCACCGTCGAAAAGATGAAATCCATGAATATCAACGCGATTTATATCGAAACCTGGTATGACGGATTTTGCATCGGTAAAATCGACGTCGAAGGCGTTGAACATCAGAAAGCAAATGGCGATTACGACGCTCTCGAAGGCTTTGTTAGAATTTGTCATGAAAACGGCATCGAAGTTCACGCATGGGTCGAAGATTTCTTCGCGGGGCATCTGCTTGCCGACAAGACCTATTCCAACAATCTTCTCCCGATGTATAAGGATAAGATACTCCTCGATTCGCAGGGCAACGGTTATTGGGACTACACGAATGATTACGGATTCGTATTCCTTAATCCCTATGACAGGGATTGCCGCGACCTCGTTTTAAGCGTATACAAAGAGCTTATTACAAAATACGATATCGACGGTATTCATCTTGATTACATCAGATTCCCCGAATTCAACCAGGGCAAATACGATTACGGCTATAACGAAGATATAATCGAAGCGTTTGCCAAGAAGACGGGTGTAAAAGCAGACCCCCGTACGTTCGCGGCTAACAGCAAGGAAAAAGAACTTTGGATAGAGTTCAGAAGAAACATCATCACGAGCTTCGTAAAAGAAGTTTACGATCTTGTAAGAAGCACTCGTCCCGAGGTTTGGCTCTCCGCGGCAACTTATCCCATTCAGGCGGATTCCCGCAATACCATTTTCCAGGATGCGGCTACATGGTGCGACAACGGTTGGATGGATGAGATATTCTCGATGTCGTATGGCGCTGATAACGCCTACGTAAGAGATAACGTCAAGACCAACGCGAATATGACCAACGGAAAATGCTTCTATTCTGCGGGCTTACAGGCGTTTGCTGATACCGACCCGACTGACTTCGCTTTCCAGATGACCGAAGCAGAGCAGGTCGGAGCCGACGGCGTTGCGCTCTTCTCGCTCGGAAGCATAACTCCGAAGAATTATCAGCATCAAATCGAAAACGGTGCGTTCCGCGCTCCTTCGGTACAGTGCGATAAGGGGCTTGAATCGTATATCGCCCAGATGGATTATATTTCCGCAAAAGTAAATAACATCCTTCCGATATGCGGCAGTTTTTCGGATGGCAACGAAAAGGAACTTTTGGACATCATCGCTTCTCTTAAAGATGAGGCGAAAGAGCTTAAAGGAACAGTTAAAGAACTTCGTAACCTTGTTAAAGACACCGAAAGCAAAATCGCCGAAATCAATAATATTTACGGCGAAGGCGACGACGTTAAAGCCATAATCGGAGATATCGAAGACACTGTATACTGGACTACGCTATATGCCGACAGAATGGCAACGAGATAAAAAGTAAACATAAAAGGGCTTGCGTTTTGCAAGCCCTTTTCAATTGTCGTACAAATTTTGCTTATTCGGTGATCTCTCCGCAGATATTTTGCGTCATATAATTCGATATTTCGCTTATTAATGACATGGTATCGGTCCCGTGAAGTATGACAAATCCGTCATATGTATCATATCTTTCTGCTATGGTTTCGCCGATTTTATTCCATTAGGGAACGGATATATCGCTTGAGTCAAGCAGCGGTTCAAACTGAACGATATCTACTTGTGGCATACCGTCTTTTTTCAAGTCCTTCATTGAAGCAATAGCATCATAAAGAGCTTTTTCCGACGGAAGATATCCATGTTCTCCTGGGACCATTCCGATCGTTCCGCCTGCATATATAATGCAGACTTTTTTATTCATGACTTTTTCCATATAATTCATCGGATATTTTTGCGAATCCGAAGACGTCGATATCTTCGCCGCGGACGTTTTCGTTATATCCGCACGAGGTTATGATATCGGTTATTTCCTGTTTTGAGAACTCGTTTCCGTAAACGGCGAAGAGGGAATTAACGAGAGTTTTTCTTCTTTGAAGAAACGCCGATTTAATAACTTTAAAAAGTTCTTCTTCGCTTTTCGGAGTTACGGCGGGGTTATCGAAAAGGTCGAAGCGGATAACCGCACTGTCGATTTTCGGCTTGGGGTCGAAGGAGCCGGCTTTTACCGTGAACAGTCTTTTAACTGCGGCGTAATAACTTATAGAAGCGGTTATGGAACCGTAGCCGTCATCGCCTGCTTTAGAGCAGAAGCGCTCGGCAACTTCTTTTTGGACCATAACGGTTATGGTTTTAAAGCCGTATTTTCCCTCAAGAAGCTTCATAACTATATCCGAAGTTATATAGTAGGGAAGGTTAGCGCATACGCAAACACGTCTGCCTATAAATTCTTCGGATATAAGCTTATTGATATCAAGCTTTAAAATATCTTCGTTGATGACTTTTACGTTATCAATGCCCGCAAGTTTCTCGCTTAAAATCGGGATAAGCTCGCTGTCGATTTCCACGGAAACGACCTTGTGCGCGATTGCGGCAAGTTCTTTCGTAAGAATTCCGAAACCTGGTCCTATCTCAATGACGCAGTCATCTTTGGTTATTCCGCTTTCTGCGGCGATTCTTTTTGGTATCAAGACGTTGGTCAGAAAGTTCTGGCCGTATTGCTTTTTCTTTTTGAAATCGCCCATCAGTCTTTATCAATAATAGTCAGGAATTTGGCGGTTCCTTCAGTGGCGTACTGACCGTGTGGAATGGAAGGATCAAAATAGATAGAATCGCCTGCCGAAAGGATAAAGTCGCGATTTCCGATGGTAACGCCTATCGTTCCTTCGAGAACGTAGTTGAATTCCTGACCGGAATGCGAAACAAGGTCGGCGTGTTTATCGGAAGCGGACAGGGTAACGATCATCGGCTCTTTATCTCTGCCGACGAAATTGTGCGCGAGTGCCTCGAAAGAATAGCCGGGGTAACGCTCGATCATAACGCCGCTGTCTTTTCTCGTTATGCAGTATTCGACCATTCTCGGCGCTTCGCCGACTATAAGCTCGGTGGGGTCTACGCCGAGAGCGACGGCCGTGCCGTATATGATGCTTATAGGAATATCCTTTTCGCCGTTTTCGTAAGATTTGTATTCGTCTATCGGAACGTTTACGGCGGAAGCGACCTGTTCTTCGGTCATATCCAAAACGTCGCGGAGATATTTTATTCTTTGGGCTATCTGTTTGATTTGATCGTTTACGTTCATATTATCACCGTTAAATTTGATTTTTTCTTATTATAGCACTATGCAAGTGCATAGTCAAGAATTATAGGCTATTCATTTATATTGGAAATATTGTCGAGAACGATTTTTCTGCCTTTATATGAAAAAGCGTATTTTTTGAATTCCTCGTCCGATAATGACTCGATGAACTCTTTATCAATATAATTGATTCTTGTTTCGGAGAAGACTTTTATCGGCGATATTACGGAGCTTTCGTTATACGGGCAGACGTTTTGACAGATATCGCAGCCCCAGGCGATGTGATGCTTTTTTAGAATGGAGCTTTCGGATTCCGTGCGTCTTTTGCTTTGAGAAAGAGCGGAAAGACATTTTTTCGGATCAATACCTTGCTCCGTAATCGCTTGGCCGGGGCATGCGGAAACGCATTTGCCGCAGTTTATGCAAGACTTGATATCAAATACTTCGGTTTCAATTGCCGCGGTAGTCAGTAATGATCCGAGAAAGATGAAGGAACCGTATTTTTCATCGATGAACAGCGAGTTTCTTCCTATTACGCCGAGCCCGCATTTCGCCGCGGCGAGTTTTTCGTTAATCGGCGAATGGTCGCAGAAACCGTAAAAAGGATTATCCAAAGCGCTTGATAGTTTAGTGAGTATACGTTCGTATAATTCTTTCGAATAATTATGATAGTCATATATTCTTGAATACTCCGAGAAACCGTCCAATACGGCTTCTTTTACGCTGCGGTAGGGAATACAGAATATTATTACGCTTTTGACGTTTTCGGGGAGAATGCGCGCGTTGATAACCTCGCATTCCTTAAAAGGAATTATTCCGAATCTGTCGATACCTTCGGAGTTTAATATCTGCTTAATTGTATCTAACATATATCCACCGTAAAAATAAAGCGGACAGACCGTTTTGTCTGTCCGCCGGATTTGACTTATGTCAAGGCCGCGTAAGCGCGGCAGAAATCAGTCGGTAATATAAGGAATGAGTGCGAGATGTCTTGCTCTCTTAACAGCGATGGTAAGCTGTCTCTGATGACGGGCGCAAGTACCGGTAACTCTGCGGGGAAGAATTTTTGCACGTTCGGAAAGGTTCTTTCTTATACGTACAGTATCTTTATAATCGATGAAGTCGATTTTGTCTGCGCAGAAAGCACAAACTTTCTTTCTTCTCTTGTTGCGGAAGTTAGCTTTGGGATCGCGCTGTTCGCGATTATCTCTGCCTTCATTCTGTTCAGCAATTTCGTTGCTGACAACCTGTTCGTTATCCATTGTTATCCTCCTTATAAATTTTAGAAGGGCAATTCGTCGTCTGCGGAAAGATCCTCAAACCCGGAATCTGCCGAGGGTGTGCTGAACGAGGGCATAGAGGGTGCGGGAGATTGAGCCGCGGGAGCAGCGGAATCACCTTTACGTTCAACGAAAGTAGCTTCATCGGCAACGATGTCGGTAGCATAATGCTTCTGACCGTCGTTTCCTACCCAAGTTCTGTTCTGCAAAGAACCGCAGATAAGAATAGGTTTACCTTTGGTGAAATATCTTGCGATGAATTCACCGGTAGTTCTCCAAGCGACTATGTTGAAAAAATCGGTCTGAGGTTGTTCACCTGCGCGGGCTTTTCTGTTTACGGCTATACGGAAGGAACAAACGTTGATTCCGGTCGTAGTCGTTTTAAGCTCGGGATTTTCCACTAAGTTTCCTACGAGAATAACTTTGTTGAATGCCATTTTAATACCTCAATTTCAGCAATGAAGTTAAATCACTCTTCGCATTTAACGACGAGCGAACGAAGAATACCGTCGGTGATGTTATAAATTCTCTGAAGTTCGTTGGGGAAATCAGCCGCGCTGGCGAACTTGACGAGAACGTAATAACCTTCGGTAAGATCTTCGATGGGGTACGCGAATTTTCTTACGCCCCATTCATTAACTTCAACGTTTTCGGCGTTGGAGTTGATGAGGGTAACGAATTTATCAACAAGACCTTTGACAGCGTCTTCGCCGAGAGTGTTGTTGACAACGAAAATTGTTTCGTACTTAGCCTTAAGCTCCATCATTTTACACCTCCTTCTGGACTTTGACCACCGTATCTCTCGGTGGTAAGGAGAAAACTAAAAGTTTTCAATCAATTTATAATATCACAGGATATTATCTTTGTCAAGGATTTTTTATTGCTGACCGGAATGTTTAAGAAGTCTGCGGATACGGGAAGTACAATCGAGAAGCGGGGAAATGGTCTCGTCGTAGTTGAGAGTGCTTAAAATCTTCGCGATGAACTTGGACATATCGACGAGTTCGAACCACGGGCGGGAGAGAAGCTCGGGAGAAACGTAGGTAAGGTTGGTGGAATAAAGCTTTTTGAGCTTGCCTTCTTCATAAAGCTTATCGAACTTTTCGAGACCTTTGGTGAAGAACGCGAAAGTACAACCTACATAAACGTCGCTGACGTTGTATCTCTGAATCTCATTGATAACGTCGATTACGGATTCGCCGGAGTCGATCATGTCGTCGATAACGAGAACGCGTTTGTTATCAAGAGGGCCGCCGATGTATTCGTGCTGGATAATCGGGTTTTTGCCGTTGACGATTCTGGTATGGTCTCTTCTTTTATAGAACATACCTACGTCAAGCCCGAGGACGTTGGCATAATAGATCGCTCTGTCCATAGCGCCGGTATCGGGGCTGATAACGGTCATATTGTCTTTGAAAATATCGTTGCCTTCATTTTTGATGAAGCATTTTAGCATAGAGTAAGTGGGGTAAATGTTTTCGAACGAAGTACCGGGGATCGCATTGTAGATGGTAGAATCATGTGCGTCAAAGGTGAGGATGCAATCTACGCCGAGATTCTGAAGCTCTTCAAGAGCCTGTGCGCAGTCGAGAGATTCTCTGCCTTTTCTTTTATGCTGTCGCGAAGAGTAAAGAAGAGGCATAAGGACGGTTACGCGGGCAGCTTTGCCGCCGATAGCGGAAAGAACGCGCTTGATGTCGCGGAAGTGCTCGTCGGGGCTCATGTGGTTTTCGTAACCGTGAAGGCTGTAAGTGCAGCTGTAGTTACCGATGTCGGAAAGAATGTAGATGTCTCTCCCTCTGACGGTGTCGTTGATTCTGACTTTGCCTTCACCGTTGTTGAAGCGGACTTCTTCGATAGGAATAATGTAACTTTCGCCGTTTTCTTCGTTTCTTAACTGGCGAACGAACTGGTCGACCTCTTCACCGAGTTTCTTGCAGCTTTGAAGTACGATAAGACCCATTTTGCCGTGATAAGAATTAGATGCCATAATTACTCTCCTGCTATTTAGATTTTCAATTATATTTTAGCGCCAAAACAAGCATTTGTATATTGACTATTTCAACAAAACAAAGGAATATTTTGCAAAGTTTAGCGGAAAAATGCCGAATTAATAAAATATATTTATTTTTTACCTTTTATATTAAATAAATAATTGACAATGCCGTTTGGATATGGTATATTAAAAAGAACAAAAGTTCGATTTAATTTTGGAGGATAAACAGATGGCAACAAAAGACAGCAAACGTCTCGCTTTGGAGACCGCTCTTGCCCAGATCGAGAAGACTTGCGGCAAAGGTTCGATCATGCGTCTCGGCGAAAATGCCGATATGGAGGTCAAAAGCGTATCAACCGGATCTCTTTCGCTCGACATTGCGCTCGGCATAGGCGGCGTTCCCAGAGGAAGAATCATCGAGATTTTCGGACCGGAATCCTCCGGTAAAACCACTCTTGCGCTTCACGTTATTGCGGAAGTACAGAAGGAAGGCGGGGAAGCCGCTTTCATTGACGCGGAACACGCTTTGGACCCCGTTTACGCCAAGGCACTCGGCGTTGACATTGATTCTTTACTCGTTTCCCAGCCCGATTACGGTGAACAGGCTCTCGAAATCACCGAAGCTCTTGTACGTTCCGGCGCTATAGAAGTCGTAGTCGTAGACTCGGTTGCGGCTCTCGTTCCCAAAAACGAAATAGACGGTGATATGGGTGATTCCCACGTCGGTCTTCACGCCAGACTTATGTCCCAGGCACTTCGTAAACTTTCCGGCGCCATTGCCAAATCCAACTGTATCGTTATATTTATAAACCAGCTTCGCGAAAAGGTCGGCGTAGTATACGGCAACCCCGAAACCACGACGGGCGGACGTGCGCTTAAATTCTATGCTTCCGTAAGACTTGACGTACGTAAATCCGAGGCTATCAAGAACGGCAGCGACGTAGTCGGCAACCACGTAAAAGTCAAAGTCGTAAAGAATAAGGTCGCGCCTCCTTTCCGTACCGCCGAATTTGATATCATCTACGGCAAAGGAATTTCCAAAGAGGGCGAAATGCTCGATATGGGCGTTGCTCTCGGTGTTATCGAAAAGAGCGGCTCATGGCTTTCCTACGGCGGCGAAAAACTCGCGCAGGGCAAAGACAAAGCAAGAGCTATCCTTGAAGAAGACAAAATACTTGCCGACGAGATCTCCGAAAAGATCCGTATTGCCTTTAAAGAAAAAATGGGCAACGGTGCTTTTGAGCCCGTTGATAAAGCCGCAAGCGACGCGTTGTTCGACGAGGAAGAATAATGTATCGGATAACCGATATTCTGAGATCTCCCGACAGCAACGAAGTAACGGTGCTTTGCTCGGGCGACTCTTACAGAATAACCGCGCACGATCTCGATACACTTGAAATAAGCGTCGGAGACGATATCGACGAAGATATCATCGCCGCACTTGAAGAAGCGACGGAAAGATTGAAATGCATTAAAAAGGCTTTTGACTTTTTAAGTTATGGCGATCTTTCCGAAAAACAGCTTCGTGATAAGCTTTATAAAAAATTCCCGAAGGAACTGTCGGCGGATGTCGCTTCGCTTATGGCCGAGCGAGGGTACGTCGATGACAGAAAACTTGCCGAGCGTTACGCCGAAACCTTCTATGAATTTAAAAATATGGGTATCGGAAAAATACGCGAACAGCTTTACCGCCGCGGTATTTCCCGGGAAATAATCGATGAGGTGCTCGAAAGGTATATTTCCGAGGACCAGCATCAAAGAGTTATCGAATTTATCGCGAAAAAATACGATAAATCGAAAATGACCGATCAGGCTTATAAAAGAAAAGTATACGCCGGATGTATACGTGCGGGATTTCCTTCTTCGGATATTTCGGACGTACTCAGAAATTTTGACAGTGATTTTGAAAGTGAGTATTAAAAATGCCGATTAAAGTTGGATTCGTTTCTCTCGGCTGTCCCAAAAACCTTATAAATACTGAGGTTATGTTAGCAAAACTCGTCGATCACGGCATGGAAATTGTTGCCGAGGATATCGAAGCCGACGTAATCGTTATTAACACCTGCGCGTTTATAGAAAGCGCAAAAAACGAGGCCATAGATAATATTCTTGATATCGCGTGGCTTAAAAAGAATCGTTCGCTTAAAGGCATCGTCGTTACCGGATGTCTGCCGCAAAGATATAAAGACGAATTTCTTAAAGAGCTTCCCGAGGTCAACTGTATTCTCGGAACAGGCTCTCTCGACGATATCTGCGAAGCGGTTGAAACCGCGTACAAAGGCGGGTCTTTCCAAAGCTTCAAGGATATTGACAAGGTTTCTCTCGGCGGTGATCGTATTATCACCACGCCGGAATATTTCGCCTACGTGCAGATAGCCGAAGGCTGCGACAATAGATGTACCTATTGCGTTATTCCCAACATCAGAGGCAAATTCAGAAGCAGAAATATGAGCGAGATACTCGAGGAAGTCGAGAACTTCGCTTCTATCGGCATAAAAGAGATATGCCTTGTCGCGCAGGATACCACGAGATACGGTGAAGATATATACGGAACGTATGCTCTTGATACTCTTATCGCGGAGATTTCCAAAATCGAAGGAATAGAATGGATAAGAGTGCTTTATTGCTATCCCGACAGAATAACCGACGGACTTATTCACGAATTCAAAACGAACCCCAAACTGTTAAAATATATTGATATGCCCATCCAGCATATCAACGACGATATTCTTGCTCGTATGAACAGAAGAGACACTTCGGAAGGTATTAAGAATATCATCGCCAAACTCAGAAAAGAAGTGCCGGAAATCATATTGCGTACCACGGTTATCGTCGGATTCCCCGGCGAGACCGAAAAACAGTTCAACGAGCTTCGTAACTTTATAAAAGAAACCAAGTTCGAGCGGCTCGGCGCTTTTGAGTATTCGCGCGAAGAGGGAACTCCTGCGTATGATATGCCCAACCAGATATCGCAGAATACCAAGAAAAAACGCTGCGACGCGATAATGAGCGATCAGAACCGTATTCATAACGACTTTAACGCCAAATTCATCGGCAAAGAGCTTAAAGTAATATGTGAAGGCTACGATCAGGTCTCCGAATGCTTCTTCGGACGCTCTTACGCCGATGCTCCCGATATTGACGGAAAGGTATATTTCACTTCATCCAAAAGAGTCGGTGAAGGCGAATTCGTTAACGTTAAGATCACCGAGGTACTCGACTACGATCTACTTGGTAAGCTTGTTTAATATAACGGAGAAAATTTATGAATCTTCCGAACAAACTAACACTCGGACGGCTTTTGCTTATACCGTTTTTCGTGTTCTTTCTCGCATATGACATATTCGACGATCCCACGGTAAGCCGGATCGTTTCGGCGTCGTTATTTATCGTTGCCTCGGTAACCGATTTTCTCGACGGCCATATCGCAAGGAAAAACGGATTGGTTACCGATTTCGGTAAATTTATGGATCCGCTCGCGGACAAATTTCTTATACTCGGCGCAATGTTCGCGATATGCTATTCCGGTTACGTTTTCGATTATGCTACGGTCGAATTCAAAACGTTTATTTCCTCGGAAATAATCAGACAGTATTTCTTCTGGACCGCAGTCGTTGTCGTATTCCGCGAATTGGCGGTAACTTCTATGAGACTTGTCGTTGCCAAGAGCAGCGGGGAAGTCGTCGCGGCGAGTATATGGGGAAAAATCAAGACGATTACACAGATTGTCGGAACTGCCGCCACGATTCTCGAACCGATTCTGTTCCCGTTTTTACACGGTTGGCTTACGGTCGTAACGCTCTCGCTTATGCTTATATTCACGGTTTTGTCCGGAGTTAACTACATATCAACATATTGGAAATTTATCAATACCAACAAATAGAGGATACTATGGAACTTTTCAACACGCTCACAAGACAGAAAGAAAACTTTGAAGTAAAAGACAACAAGGTCAGAATGTACGTATGCGGTCCTACCGTGTATAATTATTTCCATATAGGAAACGCACGCTGCTTCGTTGTTTTCGATATGCTGCGCCGTTATCTTGAATTCAAAGGCTATAACGTAACGTTCGTACAGAACTTCACCGACGTTGACGATAAACTCATACGTGCGGCAAAAGAAGAAGGCACGACTGTTCCCGTTATCGCGGAAAAATATATCAAAGAGTATTTTACCGACGCGCATGGACTCGGCGTTCACGACGCTACCGTTCATCCCAGAGCCACCGAAAACATAGATAAAATCATCGAGATCGTTGAAAAGCTCATTGAGAAAGGACACGCGTACGTTTCCGGCAACGACGTGTATTTCGATTCTCAAAGCTTCGACGAATACGGCAAGCTTTCGCATCACAATATGGATGAGCTCGAAGCAGGCGCACGTATCGACGTAAGTGAGATAAAGAAACATCCGTACGACTTTGCTCTCTGGAAAGGCAAAAAAGAAGAAGGCGAAATCTCGTGGCAGTCTCCCTGGGGCGAGGGAAGACCGGGCTGGCATATCGAATGCTCCGCAATGGTCAATAAATATCTCGGCACCGAAATCGATATTCATGGCGGCGGCGTAGACCTCATATTCCCGCACCACGAAAACGAGATAGCACAGAGCGAATGCTCCACGGGCTGCACTTTGTCGCGTTTTTGGCTCCATAACGGACATATAAACGTCGATAACAAAAAGATGAGCAAATCTGCGGGCAATTTCTTCCTTGTACGTGATGCCGCGGCAAAATACGGTTATAAAGCCGTCAGATTTTTCCTGCTTTCTTCACATTACAGAAGCCCGATCAACTATAGCGACGATATTCTTTCTCAGGCTAAGGCGGCCGTTGAGCGTATAGATAACTGCCTCTCCGCCATCGAATTCTGCGAAAAGAACGCCCGCGAAGAGATTTCCGAAAGCGAAAAAACGGGAATCGCTTATCTCGAAGGCAAGAAACAGCAGTTTATTCAGGCGATGGAAGACGATCTTAATACCGCCGACGCCATCGGATTCCTTTTTGAAATGACCCGTGATATAAACGTTAATATCGCCAACGGCGCAAGCAAAGAATATATCGACGCCGTTAAAGATATATACGTTAAACTCGTTGAACTTCTCGGTTTCGGCAAAGAAGAAGCGGACGTTGATGTAGAGTACATTGAGCAAATGATCGCCAAACGTGCCGAGGCAAAGAAAGCAAAGAACTATGCCGAAGCGGACGCGATAAGAAACGAGCTTAAAGAAAAAGGTATTATTCTTGAAGATACACCGCAGGGCGTAAAATGGAAAAAAGCATAGAATTCATCAAAAGAAACTACAGCCCTCTCGTTTTGGCTTATATGGGCGACGCATATTACGAGACTCTTGCGAGAGAATATATAATTTCGGACGGAGATTGCAAGGTTTCAAACCTTAACGAAACCATTAAAAAGATTATCACCGCCGAATCTCAAAGCAGAATAATCGGCGTTATGCTCCCCTTGCTTGATGAAAACGAAGTATCGTTTTATAAGCTCGGAAGGAACGCGAGAAACACGCATCATTCCCATAGCGCTGCCGCAGTTGCGTACAGACGCGCAACAGGGCTTGAATGTTTGTTTGGATATCTTTATCTTTCCGGAAGCTTTGAGCGTGCTTCGCAACTTTTTAAAGACGCTGTAAGAGATACGTTTGAAAAGGAGAATAATAATGACTGAGCTTACGCAAAAGGAATCAGAAGTTCTCGAATATATCGAAAAATGTCTCGAAAACAACGGTTATGCTCCGACGGTCAGAGATATTTGTGCCGCAGTGAATATTAAATCCACTTCTTCCGTGCATGAATATATTAGAAGACTTGAGGCAAAAGGCTATATTAAAAAGTCTTCGGGCAAAAGCAGAACGCTTACCGTTGAAGGTGTCGGCGGCGAATCTGAAAAGACAAAAAGAGTTCCGATCCTCGGAAAGGTTACCGCCGGACAGCCGATATTAGCCGTACAGAATTATGACGGATACGTTGATTTTCCCGTAACCATGGCAAGAGGGAAGGCAAACCTTTTCGCTCTTCGCGTTATGGGCGAGAGTATGATAGAAGCCGGCATAATGGATGGAGATATCGTTGTCGTCGAAAGCAAGAGATACGCCGACGACGGAGAAATCGTAGTTGCCATGATAGACGACGAGGCTACCGTCAAGAGACTTTTCCATGATGAAGACAGAATAAGGCTACAGCCCGCAAATTGCACTATGCAGCCTATTTATACACGCGACGTAACCATACTCGGAAAAGTAATCGCAAACTTCAGATTTTATTGATTTTGCCGATTCGTTGTTTTAAACAAAAATCTCCGAAAAAAAGTTTAATTATTTTTGAATTTACTATTGACAATCTATATGGGTTTGTGGTATTCTATCCGAGCGGTCGCGAAATGATCCATTAGCTCAGCCGGTAGAGCACATGACTTTTAATCATGGTGTCCGGAGTTCGATTCTCCGATGGATCACCAAAAGCCGAACACCCATAAAAAGGTGTTCGGCTTATTTCTTATGGAGGGATAAATTATGAAAGCGTTAAAATTCGTTTCCCTTATGCTTGCTGTTATTATGTGTATGGGCTTCCTTTGCTCCTGCAAAGACGATGCCGACGTCAACTCCGCAGATAACAGCAAAAGTTCTGAATCAGACAATAATGAAAGTGTGGCAGAGAAAACTATGAAAGATACTGTACTTGCAGAAATCGAAATGAAAGACGGCGGCGTTATAAAGCTTGAGCTTTATCACAATATCGCGCCTATCACCGTCGAAAACTTCGTTAAACTCGCGGAATCCGGATTTTACGACGGGCTTATATTCCACAGAGTTATTTCCGGATTTATGATCCAAGGCGGAGACCCCAAAGGCAACGGTACCGGCGGTCCCGGATACACCATTAAAGGCGAATTTGCCGCCAACGGCATCGTCAATAATATCTCCCATAAACGCGGCGTTATCTCTATGGCAAGACGCGGCGACAGCTACGACAGCGCGGGAAGCCAGTTCTTTATTATGCATGTTGATTACGTAGGACTTGACGGGCAGTATGCCGCTTTCGGTAAAGTTACCGAAGGTTTGGATATCGTTGACAGAATCGCTGCCGTCGCTACCGATTATAACGATAAACCTCTTACCGACCAGACCATCAAGACTATAAGAATAACCGACAAATAAACAAGTCAGGTACAAGAAAATGCTGGAGAAATTCTTACCTCGTATAGACTTTGATTCTTATGAGGATTTTAAAGCGAATTACAAAGTAAACATTCCCAAAGGGTTCAACTTTGCCTATGACGTAGTTGACGAATGGGCGAGACAGGATAAGAACAAAAATGCGCTGCTTTATTGCACCGATACAGGTATACGCAGGATGTATACCTTTGAGGACCTGCGCGTACTTTCGAACAAAGCCGCCAATTTCTTCATGTCCAAAGGCATTAAAAAGGGCGATAGGGTTCTTCTTATGCTCAAACAGCGCCCCGAAGCGTGGATTTGTATTCTCGCACTTTGTAAAATCGGTGCCGTATGCATTCCGGCGACCTTCCAGCTTACCAAAAAAGATATCATATACCGCTGTAACGCCGCACGTGTAAAAATGATCGTTGCGGTTGACGACGAGTATATTATGAGCTCTATAGAAACAGCGAAGCCCGAATGTGAAACTCTCGAATATGTTTCGGTCGTCGGCAGCAACATTCCGGATTTCGGTTTGAATTTCAGGGAAGAATACGTTAAGTTTTCCGATGAGCTCGATAGAATACCGAACGGCGAACACGACCCGATGCTTATGTATTTTTCTTCGGGTACTACCGGTATGCCGAAGATGATACTTCACGACTATTCATATCCTATAGGTCATATACTTACCGCCAAATACTGGCACCACGTAGAAGAGGGAAAACTCCATCTTACTATGTGCGATTCCGGCTGGGCGAAATTTGCATGGGGCAAGATTTACGGTCAGTGGATATGCGGTGCTGTCATCGTCGCTTACGACAACGAAAAATTCAGCGCGAAGAATACCCTTGAGCTTATTCAGGAAATACACCTCACGACGTTCTGCGCGCCTCCTACGATATTCAGATTCCTTATCAAAGAAGATATATCCAAATACGATTTTTCTTCGATAAAGCATTGCTGCATCGCGGGAGAACCGCTTAATCCCGAAGTCTTCTATAAGTTCAAAGAACTTACCGGACTTACGCTTACCGAGGGATTCGGTCAGACCGAAACTCCCGTAATAATTGCCAATTACGACGGAATTCCCATAAAACCGGGTTCCACCGGAAAACCGTCTCCCGATTTTGACATTGATATTGTTGACGAAGACGGAAACAGTTGTGAGGACGGTATAGTCGGCTCGATTGTCGTAAGAAATCTTTCGAAGCATTATCCCGCAGGTCTTTTCAAGGGATATCAGGAAGACGACGCGGCCAACGAAAGAGCTTTTAAAAACGATTATTATAATACCGGCGATACCGCTTGGAGAGATGCCGACGGTTATTACTGGTTCGTCGGCAGAAACGACGACGTTATTAAATGCTCCGGCTACAGAATAGGACCTTTCGAGGTCGAAAGCGCGCTTATGACTCATCCTTCGGTTCTCGAATGCGCGGTTACCGCTGCACCCGATCCCGTAAGAGGACAGGTCGTAAAGGCTACCATAGTGCTTGCCAAGGGATACACCGAAAGTGAAGAACTTAAAAAAGAAATACAGGATCACGTTAAACGCGTTACCGCGCCGTATAAATATCCGCGTATCGTCGAGTTCGTAAAAGAACTCCCCAAAACGACGAGCGGCAAGATCCAACGCGCTGTGATAAGACAGAATAATGGATAAGTATTATTCGAAAAAAGCAAAGATAGTTAAATCGGTATATTGCTTTTTGCTTGTTCCGATTTGCCTGTTGTTCGATACGGTATTGAATATCGACGATAATGTCGTCTCGATTATGCTTCCTGTAGTCATTGCGGGATGCTTATATACCGTCCCGTTCTGGCTCAGCGCGGCGTATATGAAAAAGTATCGCGTAACAGGGGCAAAGAAATATATATATCCGCGGACGCTTTATGCTGTCTTGTGCCGTC
>JAZUJV010000100.1:0-1947 GCA_045642945.1 Eubacteriales bacterium
ATTATATCAAATAAAACACTTTATCTCAATATATTTAAAAAATAACTCTATATCGTCTTTCTCTGCCTAAACTGTCCAAAAGCTCGTCGTCGGCGTAAAGATACATCGAGTCGCCGCCGTAATCCGCTTCGTAATCGAACGAAAAATCTATGTCGTTTACGATTGCGCGAAGCTCGAATTTGCTCTGCGTCTCCGCTCCGATGGTAATTTCGTCGCATACGTACCCGTTTATGACCATCTTCGCTTTTTCATCTTCGAAAACCACGAAAACGTTAAGCCCCGCATAGCTGCCTTTTACCAAAGCGTCTTCCTCGTCGCCTTCGAATTTTCCGATAGGCGTTGTCAAAGGCTCTTCTTCGTCGCTTCTTTCGAGCTCGTCATCCTCGATTATCTCGTCTTCTTCGTCTTCATCTTCGTCTTCGGATTTTTCCGCTTCGTTCCCGCCGAAGTCCTGCTTGATTTCGATTCTGTCCTCAACGCCTTCGAAAGCGGGCAGCTTCGCGTAATCGAGATGCGCTTTGACCGCCGAGCCGAGATAAAAGATAATAAGCGCGTGCATCGCCAGATCAAGAATGAATAATAAATTCACGCCGTCTTCGCTCGGCGTAACGATGATGATAAGCAATAGGAACGTGTCTATTACCATCGCTATCATCGCCGTAAGCATCCATACCGAATGCTTTTTCGAGAAATAATAGCAAAGAGAAAGCAAAAGTAAACAAAGCCCCGCCGCCGCGAGTAAAAGCGTTACTGTCGTCGAACTTCCGCCGTCGCCTTTTATCTGCATCGCCAAACCCGAAAGTAACGTCGTCGCCGCCGACGAATAGGGAAGATGTATCCCTTTTCCGGCGCAGATGAAAAATATGTTCAAAACCGAAAGTATGATAAGGAACATTAAATTAAACCTTGCGCGGTTGATTTTTAGTTTTAAAATTCTGCGTTCTTCCATAATTATCTCCGCGTCAGTCTCCGAGATACTTTACAATGTTTTCAATGCCGAGGTCTTCCGAAAGATATTCGTTTTCCGAATATACGATGCTCGAAATATAAAAATATTCTTTCTTCGCGTATGTGTAGTTCGAAACCTTAAGCTCGGCAGCGTCGCCGATTTTAAAATCATCGAAAAATCCGTTTTGAATAAGTATCTGCTCGCTCGATTCGACGAGAATAAACTTGATTTCCTTGCTCTTTACGTCCTCGCCGCTTAACTCGTAAAATAACTTGTACTCGTCTTCACTTTCCAATACGACGGTAAACTCCGCGCAGCCTTCAACGCTGTCTATCGCTTTGATAACAGGATGACAGACCTCGTATGCTTCCTTCGCCGATAATATCTCGCTCATCACGTAGTCCGGATCTCTTAACCCGCACCCCGCAAGCGATAGTAAAACGCATGTTAAAAGCAAAACAGATATATACTTAAAAACCTTTTTCATAAATCCACCTGCGATAAATTTCTCCTGTAAGTATACCATATCGCGAAAATCTTGTCAATCCGCCCGGTTTATCTGCTCGACATTTTTGTTTTTGAAAAAACTATTGTAGAAATATGCGGCAAATGTTATAATCTTCCCGTAAACGACTTATAACCCCGAACGTTCGAAAGGACATAACAAAAATGGGAAAAATAAAAAACTCTCTGAAAAATATCAACTTAAAACTGTTTTTTGCCCTTCTCGTCATGGGCTTATGCCCGACAGTCTGGACAACCGTCCGAACCTTTTTCGTAGGTCAACTTCCGGGCGAATGGTCGTATTCTATCGCCGGTCAGCTTTCTTGGGTAAACCTGATTTACGAAATTGTCAACGAAGCGATAATTCTCCCGCTATTTTTCTTCGTTGGAAAAGTGGCGGACGACAAAAAAGAATTCGAAAACCGTTTAAAAACGGGACTTCTTATCGCCTTTGCGATATATTCGGTTTTGTCTGCTCTGATTTTGGTTTTTGC
>JAZUJV010000101.1:0-9587 GCA_045642945.1 Eubacteriales bacterium
GAGGTTTAATTTTCGCACCTTTTGAAAAAGTCGCCCGGAAATTTCGCACCTTTTTCGAGAAAAAGGTGCACCTAAAAGCTTTTAAAGCGCGAAAGTAAACTTTCGCGGGAGTATTTTCTTGTGGGTACTCGCGGCGAGGAAAAATCGTGTGAATCGAGGAAACGAGCCGCGAGCGCGATGTTTTATTATAAAATTCTCGTTCGCGTCAGCGAACTTCCGCAGACAAACGGGGTCCCCACAAATCGCAGATTTGTGGGGTGGTATGGGGTCCCCGCGAAACCGTGTGTTTCGTGGGGGGAGCGAAGCGACGTAAATGACTGAGGAAAATGCTTTCGATGAAGCAGTATTGCACGATTTTAACCGCCGCTGCGGCAGCAAAAGAAAAGAAGGTGCTATGGTAGCACCTTCGGAAAATCAGTATCTTACTGCTGATTCTTTCTCTTTGCGAAGCATTCGCTGCAATATACAGGTCTGTCATCGCTGGGCTGGAACGGGATCTTAGCTTCGCCGCCGCAGTCAGCGCAAACAGCAGTAAACATTTCTTTGTTGTTTCTGGTTGCCTGTTTTCTTGCGTCTCTGCAAGCTTTGCAGCGCTGCGGTTCGTTCTGGAAGCCGCGTTCTGCGTAGAATTCCTGCTCACCGGCGGTGAAAACGAATTCGTTGCCGCAATCTTTGCAGACTAAAGTTTTGTCTTCGTACATTGGTAGTCTCCTCTGTGTATTATGGTTGTTTTTATTTACCCTTTTGGGGATTTTTAGTTTTTGTGGGCTATCAGCCGTTTCTGACTATCGCCTTGAGTTTTGTCCGTATCCTGTAAACCGCGTTAGCGGTACTTTTTACCGATTTTCCGGTGGCGAAAGCGATGCTTTCATAAGACATATCGAAAAGATACATATCGAAAACCGCTTTTTCGTAATCGGAAAGCGCGGAATAGACTTTTTCATAAAGGACGCCGGCGCGGACGCTATCGATGACCACATCCTCGGTAGACGGGGAGGATTCGGTATCGGTTTCATCATCCGGCAGGGACACGGTCATATTCGTCTGGCGGTTATATTTCCGGAAGCCGCTGATAATTGCGTTTCTGATGCACAGAGAAGCGAACGTAGCGAACGACGAGGATTTGCCGTCATAACTTCTGACTGCTTTTAATAGTCCGATAAGACCTTCCTGAAGAAGATCGTCATACATCGAATCGGGAGCGCCGAGGGTTTTTATATGGAAGATCGCGGTGCGCTTATAGGCATCGGCAAGGAGCTCGAAGGCACGTTCGTCGCCTTCCTTCGCGGAGGCGACCAGAGACATTTCGTTTTCGGAAGAAGGAGATATCTCTTTTACCACGGGTTCCTCCAAAGTGATATAACGAACTTACGCCATCTACCATACACGCACATTATACACTTTTTAATCTATTTGTCAAGAATATTTCTTTCCGTGCGCAAAATTTCGGAAAAAAAGACAAATTTGACGTTAAATTTTTGACGTTATGCACGAAATACGGTCTCTCATAGCCCCTAATTTTGAACAAATATCTTTCGCAAGGGCTATCTGGGCGCGTGTTCTTATGAGATTGTGCATAGGTTTTTTGCATTTGAAATAGACGTCGCCGTTTAAATAGTCGGTAAGAAAGCGGGCGGCGAGCTCGAGAGTTATGGAGAGAACGCCGTCGGGGAGCGAGGAAATCTCGGCTTCGTTGAGCGCTCCGATGACATAGGGCAAAAAGCCCGAAGCAAAAGCGGAAAAATAATCGAGATCGAGATACACTTTGGAAACGTCGTCGCAATCCTCGCCGGCGGGGTTGGCGGCGAAGCGGACTGCATCACCGAAATCGTAGGCGACCAAGCCCGGCATTACGGTATCGAGGTCGATAACGGCGAGGTGTTCGCCCGTCAGAGCGTCGAACATGACGTTGTTGCACTTCGTGTCGTTATGCGTAACACGTTTCGGTATAGCGCCCGATTCGTAAAGATCGCAGATCACGAAGGCTTCTTTTTCCATGGAAAGAAGATAATCGTATTCTTCTTTTACGGAAGCGAGCCTGCCGCATTTATCTTCGGCAGCGGCGGCTTTTAAAGCCTCGTAGCGTTTTTTGGTGTTATGGAAATCCTTTATCGTATCGTAAAGGCGTTCGAGCGGGAAATCGGACACAAGTTTTTGGACCTCCCCGAAGGCGGCGCCGGTATGATAGAGGATATCGGGGTCGGCAATATCGTGGGTAACGGAATCGTTTATGTAGGAGACGACGCGCCAGTAGGAATCGTTATCTATCGCGTAGAACGCGCCGTTGGATTTTCTGAAATAATGCAATGCTTTACGCTTTACGTCGTAAGAATGCTGTTCGACAAGCTTCTGGCGGATGAATTCGGTAACCTTTACGACGTTATCGGCGATTTTTTCGGGCTCAGCGAAGGCGTTGGTGTTTATTCGCTGTGCGAGGTAGTTTTTAAGCCTTCCGTCGACCTCGGTACGGATAACGTAGGTATCGTTTATGTTGCCGGAGTTTAAGCAGACGTATTTGACGTATTCGCCTTTAAGCCCGAATTCGTCGATAAATCTCGTGAAAAGGGCGTTTAATTCTTCTTCGGTGTAAGATCTCATTCGTTCACCTCATCTATAAAATAATGGGGGCATTCTATATATTTGGCGTTGGCTTTTTCCCACATGGGTTTACACTCGACGAGATGGCAGTCGGCTTGGAGTATCTTCCCTACCCGCAGTTCGTCGCCTTCGAGTAAATTCGCGAGACGCTCGTAGCGCTGGGCGACGCCTTTGAAATTATGGGCGCGGCAGAAGGTCTTATATTCTTTGCCGTTTTCGTCTTTAACAGTATATTCGACGTCGGCGCCGAAGAGATAATCGGGGACGGAGAGTTCTTCGACGGCGTGCATCGAGGTATTGGGACGCATTCCGCAGCCGAGGAAAAGTATTTTGCCGCCGAGGTCTTTTACGCGGCGGAAGGGGGAATTTTCGCCGCAGGGGGTGTTATCATCTTTTTGTCCGCCGACGACGAAATCGGCGTTTTTGCCCAAAGCGCAGCAGGAATGGGTCGGGCAGATGCTTCTTTTGACGCCTTTTACGGAAGTTCTGAAATATTCGGGAAGGAAGCCGATATTCGATTTGGTCTCGTAATAATCGAAATAAGGCTTATTCGCGTTGCAATTCTGGTAGGAGAGCGCGGGGAGGACGAGGGTTCCTTCTTCGCCGAGGGCGCCCAATAGCCCGAAGATCACGTCGTCGGGCGAGACGTTTTCGCCGAGTTTTTTAAACGCGGTATGGACGAGAAGGGTATCGCCTTTTTTGATGCCCAGCGCTTCGGCATCGAGTTTTATTTTTTCGCGAAAATTCATAATAATCACTCCGTTATTTCGTTTTTTCAAGTAACCGCACGGTCAGAGGTTTGAGCGTTGCTTTGGTGAGATATTTATTTTCGATCAAATCGTAGGCGTTGCCGCACTCGTATTCGATATCTTTTTCGGTAACGTTGACGAGTATATAAAGCTCTTTTCTTTCGGTTTCGCGTTTGAAGATCGCGAGACCGCTGTCAAGGAGGCGGCATTCGAGAGTTTTTGAAGAGAAAAGGTCGTTTTCAGCGCGGAGTTTATTTATCTTCGACATCGCGGAAAAGAGCTTTTCTTCTTTTTTATCCCAATCGAAGGCACGGCGGTTGAAGGGGTCGTGATAACCCTCCATCGCGTATTCGTCGCCGTAGAAGATGCAGGGGGTCCCGGGGAGCGAGGCGAGGAGGATATAAGCGTTTTTAAGCATCTCTATCGCGGTCGCACGCTCGTAGGAAGTCATCTTTTTTTCGGCGAGGATGGGATTTTCAAGCCCGAGGTCGGGCTCGCCGCCGAAGACGGTGGAGATCCTTTCGGTATCGTGAGAGCCGAGGAAATTCAAAAGAAAAGCGAGTTTTTCGGGAGGATAATGGGAATAAAGGCGGCGCACCGTCGAAACGAGAACGGACGCGTCGTGATATTTGAACGCGTCGATCATCGCGTTGCGAAGCGGATAGTTCGTTACGCCGTCGAGCTGGCTTCCGCGGAAATAACGCTTTCTTTCGGAATAGGCGATTTTATCGGAGGCATCCTCCCAGACCTCACCTATCATCAAAGCGTCGGGTTTATATTTTTTGACTGACGCGGTTATCTCGTCGAGAAAATCGCTTTCGAGCTCGTCGGCAACGTCGAGACGCCAGCCGTCGACGCCCATTTTCATATATTTGGGAATGACTTCTTCGCAGATGAATTTTTTATAGCTTTCGACGCGGCGGACTTTGGGGAGATTTGAAATTCCCCACCAGCTTTCGTAGACGTCGGGGTAAGACTCGAAGGAAAACCACTCGAAATATTTCGAGTTTTTGTCGGCGCAGGCGCCGCCGTATTTTTTGTTCTTATCGAAATAGACGCTGTCGTCGCCGACGTGGTTGAAAACGCCGTCAAGAATGACGGAAATGCCGTTTTCGTGGGCTTTTTCGATAAGATTTGCGAGCGCTTCGTCGCCGCCGAAGGTTTTATCGACGGAGAGAAAATCGCGGGTATCGTATTTATGGTTCGAGTAGGCGTCGAAAATCGGATTCAGATAGATACAGCCGACGCCGAGGGATTTTAAATACGGTATTTTTTCGGCGACGCCCCAAAGCGTTCCGCCGAAATGGGTATTGTTCGGGAAGGCGTCGCCCGCTTTTTCGGGATATTCGGGCGTGGCTGACCAATCTTCCTCGTAAACGGCGTCGATTTTCTTTTCCGAAACGCCTCCGCGCGCGAAGCGGTCGGGGAAAATCTGGTAAACGGTCTTCCCCGAGAGCCACAGCGGGCTTTTATATTTTTCGTTATAAACGAGAAATTGAAGCTCGTTTACGAACTTTTCGGATAGAAACGCTTTTTCGTCTTCGTCGAACGCGGTATAGAAGCGGTTTCCGTCTTTTTCGAGCTCGAAGTGGCAGAAGAATAGCCCGTCGGACGGGCAGAATTCTTCCGTAGAAAGTTCGAAGACGCACTCGGTCTTATCGGCGCTCAAAAGACAGGTCATTTCCCTTTCGAGAAGGACTTTTTCGTCGCAGCCGAGGTAAAACCAAAGCTTATCGCACGGGAACTCGTTTTTGAAAGCAAATTCGATTTTATCGCCGCTTTTAAAGGCGTGGCAGCCTTTCGGGGCGTTTTTCGAAGAAAGCGAAAGCATTTTTTACTCCACGGGTTTGATATGCCAGATATTCTCGGCGTATTCTTTTATCGAGCGGTCGGCGGCGAAGAAGCCGGCGCCCGCGATATTGGCGAGAGCCATCTTGTTCCAGACGTCTTTATTGCCGTAGGCGTTGAACATCTTGGCGCGTGCATCCTGATAGTAATCGAAGTCGGCGAGGCACATGAACGGGTCGGAGACGCCTTTGGAATAAAGCAGATAATCGGCGATATCCGAGAAGGAGCGTCCGTTGAAGCCGAGCTGCAATCTGTCGACGGCGGCTTTGAGCTCGGGGTTACGGTTATAATAATAGGAAGAAGCGTAGCCCTTATGCCAGAGCTCTTCGACCTCGGAAGCGGTATGGCCGAAGATATAGATATTATCTCTGCCGACCTGCTCCGCCATTTCGACGTTCGCGCCGTCCAATGTTCCTATCGTTACGGCGCCGTTTATCATAAACTTCATATTGCCGGTGCCGGAGGCTTCTTTACCCGCAAGAGAGATCTGTTCGGATATCTCGGCGGCGGGCATAAGATGCTCGGCGAGGGTAACGTTATAGTTTTCGAGGAATACGACGCGTAATTTTTCGCGGATGACGGGGTCTTTTTCTATCTCGGCGCCGATATAGCAGATAAGGCGGATTATATCCTTCGCGGTATAGTAGCCGGGGGCGGCTTTCGCGGAGAAGATAAAGGTCGTCGGAACGATATCGGCGTTGGGGTTATCTTTTAATTTAAGGTAGAGCGAGATAATATTTATCGCGTTAAGGAGCTGGCGTTTATATTCGTGGAGGCGTTTTGCCTGCACGTCGAAGACGGTATTCGGGTCTATCGTGATGCCTTTGGTCTTTTTGATATAGTCGGCGAAGTCGGCTTTATTCGCTTTTTTGATCTCGCCGAGGGCATCGAGCACGGTTTTATCGTCGCGGTACTGGGAAAGAAGCGCGAGGCGCTCGGGCTCTTTTCTGTATTTAGGTCCTATCGTATCGTCGAGAAGCTTGGCAAGGCGGGGGTTGGAGTAGCAGAGCCATTTTCTATGGGCGATACCGTTGGTAACGTTGGTGAAGCGGGTCGGGTACATATCGTAGAAATCCTTGAAGACGGATTCCTTCAATATATCGGAATGAAGTCTCGAAACGCCGTTGACGGTATGCGAGCCGACGACGGAGAGGTTTGCCATACGGACGCTGCCGCCGTTAAGGATAGCCATACGGGATATCTTGTTCCAATCGCCCGTGAAAGCGTTCCACGCGTCGGCGCAGAAGCGGCGGTTTATTTCCTTTATTATTGTATATATACGCGGGAGTTTAAGAGCGAAGAGCTCTTCGTTCCAGCATTCGAGCGCTTCGGGAAGGACGGTATGGTTGGTATAGGAGACCGTTCGCGTAACCATATCCCAAGCCTTTTCCCAAGAACAATGATGTTCGTCTATAAGCAGGCGCATAAGTTCGGGGATGACGAGCGCGGGGTGGGTATCGTTGATATGGATAGCGACCATATCGGGAAGCGAATCGAGGTTTTTATATCTGAAGAGGTGGCGATGCAAAATATTCTGGAGCGAAGCGGAGACGAGGAAATACTGCTGGGTCAGACGGAGCAGTTTGCCCTCGTGGTGATTATCGGCGGGATAAAGGACTTTAGAGATAGTCTCCGCCATCGTATTTTCCTCGACGGCTTTGAGGTACTGTCCCTGCGAGAACGCCTCCATATTGAAGTTGGATTTATCCTTCGCGCTCCAGAGTCTGAGCACGTTGACGGCTTTACCGCAGCCGCCGGAGATAAGCAGGTCGTAAGGCACGGCCTCGACCTCTGTGCAATCCTCGTAAACGATATTGCAATGGTCTTCCTGCCATTCTTCTCTTACTTTACCGCCGAAGCGGACGGTGCAAGCCCTATCCTTACGCGGAACGAGCCAGAACTCGCCGTCGGGAAGCCAGATATCGGGAAGCTCGAGCTGTTCGCCGTCGACGATACGCTGTTTGAAAAGACCGTATTCGTAGAGCAGGCAGTAGCCGCGGGCGGGATAGTTCTGGGACGCGAGAGAATCCATAAAGCAGGACGCGAGTCTGCCAAGACCGCCGTTGCCCAAGCCCGGGTCGGATTCGCGCTCATAGACTTCCTCGAGGTCGAAGCCCATCTTTTTAAGGACGGCTTTATAATCCTTTTCGAGCCCGAGGTTGCACAAATTCATCTTCAAGGATCTGCCGACAAGGAATTCCATACACATATAGTAGACTTCCTTGGCGCCTTTTTTGAGGGTTTTCTGGTTGAAATCTTTGTTTAACTCCGCCATCCTGTCGCGGACCGTCAGCACGACGGCGCGATATATCTGGTCGAGCGTCGCGCTTTTCTCGTCGATGCCGAAATAGCGCGAGAGTGTTCCGTTTATTTCTTCACGGATGACGGAGATTTTGTTGTTTTCTGCCATAATTTATATCCTTTTGAAAAATAGATTGCTGATTGATCGTTCCTGCTTTTTTCGTGAAAAAAGCAGGCAAAAAAAGCTATTCCTTTTCGAGAAAAGGAAGCGAAAAGCCCCGCTTTTTGAAAAAAGCTTGGCAAAAACTTTAATATTTCATTACTTTTTCGTAAAGCTCGTTGTAAGATGAAGCGCTCTTCTTCCAAGAGAAATCGACTTTCATGACTTTTTCGCGAAGCTTTTCGTAGTTTTCGCGGTCGTTTTCATACATATTCGCGGCGCGGTTGACGCTTCCGAGCATCTCGTAGGCGCTGTACGCGGCGAAGGTGAAGCCGTTGCCGCCGCCGAGGTTTCCGATATCCTTTATACTGTCGTAAAGTCCGCCGGTCTCGTGGACTATCGGCACGTTGCCGTAGCGGGAGGATATCATCTGGGCAAGCCCGCAGGGCTCGCTTCTCGAAGGCATTAAGAATATATCGCCCGCGGCGTAGATACGCTTCGACAGGTCGCGGTCGTATTTTATAAGCGCGCGGCATTTATCCCTATGTCTCGCTTCGAGCGAGCGGAAATAATCCTCGAAGGTATATTCGCCCGTACCGAGCACGACGAGCTGTATATCGCGCTCGAGCATATCGTCGCCCGCGAACATCACCAGATCGACGCCCTTATGGCCGACGAGTCTCGTTACCATCGTAACCATAGGCACATCGCGGACGGGGAGACCGAGCTCTTTCTGGAGCGCGGCTTTACACTCTTTTTTGCCCGCGAGGTCGGAGGGTTTGAAGTTCGCGGCGATCTCTTTATCCTTGGCGGGGTCATAGTAGGTTTTATCTATTCCGTTTAAAATACCGGAAAGCTTGAAGGAGAAGCGATTAAGGACGTTATCGAGCCCTTGGGAAAAGCGGGGAGAAAGTATCTCCTTCGCGTAAGTCGGGCTGACCGTCGTAACGGCGTCGGCGCAGACTATCGCGCCTTTTAAGAGGTTTATATCCTTATCGTATTCGACTATCTCGGTATCGGAAGGCATAAGCCCGAAGACGTCGCCCAACAGCTCGAAGCCGTAGCGGCCCTGATACTGGATATTATGGATAGTGAAGACGGCTTTGATATTTTTATATCTTTCGTCGTTTTTATAGCACTGTTTAAGATATATCACGCTTAACGCGGCATGCCAATCGTGAGCGTGGAGTATATCGGGGAAAAAGTCGATATCGGGGAGCATTTCAAGCGCGGCGCGGCAGAAGAAGGCGAACCTTTCGGCATCGTCGTATTCGCCGTAGAGCATATGGCGTTTGAAATAATACTCGTTATCGAGGAAATAAAACGTTACGCCCTTATGAACGTAGGAGAAAAGCCCGCAATACTGGCTTCTCCACGAGAGTTTTATATACTTGTTCCCGAGGTATTTGAACTTCGAGCGGAACTTTTCGGGTATCGACGCGTAAAGCGGCATTACGACGCGGACGTCGCAGTCGCAGCCCTTTTTTAAAGCTTCGGGCAGCGAGCCGATGACGTCGCCAAGTCCGCCGGAAGAGGCAAACGGGAGCGCTTCGCCGGCAACGTAAAGGATTTTTTTCATAGTGAACCTCCGGAGATGGTTTTTTCTTCCTTTTCGAGAAAAGGAAGCGAAAAGCTTTTAAAGCGCGAAAGTAAACTTTCGCGGGGAATATAAAAACTTTGTTTGCGCGGCAAACGTTCCCGTCGCCGAATGCCGAATGCTTTTTCGAGCGCGGAAGCGCGAGCTTTTAAAGCTTTTTCGCCTACCTTTTTCTCGAAAAAGGTAGGTCTGTGCCGTATCCTGAAGCCGCGATGACGCGATTTTAACTGCCGGTCGTTATTATACGCACGAACCTTTATCTATGAAGAACGGGCGGGTCTCGTGGCCGGACAGGACGCGTCCATCGCGGATAACGACGTTTTTATCGGTTATGACGCAGTTAAGATAGACGTTATCGCCGGTTATGGTATCCTGCATTATTATACTGTTTTTG
>JAZUJV010000102.1:0-2793 GCA_045642945.1 Eubacteriales bacterium
CTATATGATATCAGTCCATGAATTCCCGATTTCTTTACATCTTCTATCTTTCAGATGCGAAGATTTCAGATGCCAAATTACTATAAAACGGGGGCACCTACTCAATCTTGGGTCTCAGGATTTGATTGTCTCCACTCTTCAAAGTTGGGCTGAGATCTGTCGAGGTAACTCTCAACGCCGCCGCCTGTTACCTGCGCAAGTTCTTCTTCCGTCAGCTCTGCCAGCTTTTTGTTCAAAGCTTCAACCTCATTCTTGAGAGCGTTCAGTTCTTCTTTCGTTTTCATCGTGGTTCTCCTTTTCATTAAGAATAATTCTTTTTTCATATTTATTATACAACATACAATCAATTCACAACATCTTTATCTGCCGCAAAGATGTAACGAAATTAAAATTTCATATCACAATGTATGCCTTGCAGATTTTGTCTCTGCATTCTTTTATACGAATAAAGGTTCCTAACGGCTACTGTTTTCAAGGCATTTTCGCCCTCTTTACTTGTTTACCCGTGACATCAATACTACCGTCTCCACGTGGTCGGTATGCGGGAACATATCGACGGGGGTTACCGATTTTACTTTATAGCCGTTTCTTGTCAGAAAACCGAGGTCGCGGGCGAGGGTCTCGGGGTTACAGGAGACGTAAGCGACCTTTTCGGGCGAAAGCTTTATAAGCGAGCGCAGAAACGGAAGGTCGCAGCCCGCGCGGGGAGGGTCGGTTATCACGGCGTCGACCTTTATTCCCTCTTCGGCGAGCGAGACCATAAACTCGCCCGAGTCGGCGCGGAAGAATTTTTCGTTTTTGATATCGTTTTCCCTCGCGTTCGCTTCGGCGTCCTTTACGGCGGAGGCGTTTTGCTCGACACCGAGCACCTCTTTCGCCTTTTTCGCGGCGATAAGTCCTATCGTTCCCGTGCCGCAATAGGCGTCGATGACGGTTTCTTTGCCCGTAAGCGAAAGACCTTCGACGGCGAGAGTATAAAGCTTTTCCGCCATGACGGGATTGACCTGATAAAACGAATTCGGCGATATACGGAACGTCAGACCGCAAAGCGTATCGCGGATAAAGCCGTCGCCGTAAAGCGTTATATTCCTTTCGCCGAGCACCATCGCGGTAAAGGAGTTATTTATATTCTGGACTACCGTGGTTATGTTGGGATGAGCCCCGAGCAGCATCTTCAAAAAGTCGTTCTTTTTCGGGAAATCCACCGTTCCGGTAACGAGCACGACCATTATTTCGCCGGTGAATTTTCCTTTTCTTATAAGCACGTGGCGCAGAAAACCGCGAAGCGTTTTTTCGTTAAAGATTCCGAGCGAGAAGGACGCGGCAAGGCTTCGCACCGTGCGGATTATCGCGTCGGCGTCTTTATCCTCGATAAGGCATTCGTCGACGGGGACGATTTTATGCGTCGAGGACTGATAGATGCCCGAAATTATCCTGTTTCTGTCGACCGCGAAGGCGGACTGAACTTTACAGCGGTAATAAAACGGCTCGTCCATCGCGACGACCTCGCCAACGTGGGCGAAGCGGCCGAGCAGACCTATACATTTCGCGCGCTTATGGGCGAGCTGTTCGGGGTAAGTCAGGTTCTGAAGCTGACATCCGCCGCATTTTTTATATAATTTACAGCCGTTTCCCGCTCCGGCGCGGGGCAAAGTTTTATTCGGCATGACCATCACCTCGACGAGAATTATAACACGCCGAAGAAGATTTTGCAACGAAGATTTGACAACCCGAAAATTTAGGGATATAATAGCCGAAAGACTTTTAAAAGAGGCGCTATTTTGGAAAACACTTTAAAAATATCCATTCTCGGCGACAGCATCTCGACCTACAAGGGCTATTCGAACAATCCCTCATACAACCCGACTATCGGAAACAACGCTTTATGGTTCCCGAACGTCAACTACGTCGGCGGCTGCATCGACGTAAGCGAGACCTGGTGGATGCAGGTCATAAAGGCGAAAAATTTTAAGCTTTGCGTCAACAATTCCTGGTCGGGCTCCAAGATGATCGACCCGCACACCTACGATTCCCGCGCCGTGAATCTTCATAATTCCGGCGGGGCTTGTCCCGATATTATATTTATCTTTATGGGCATCAACGACTACGACGCGAAGATAACCGTCGCGGATTTTTCGTCCATTTACGAAAAAATCTTAAACCGCGTCGTAAACGCCTACCCGAAGGCGAAAATAATCTGTCTCACGCCGACGAATTCCTATAAATACGCGCCCGGCGGCACCAACGGCGTCGCGCCTTTCGGCGATTATATCGACGCGCTTATCGCCGTCGCGGAGGCGAAAAGCTGCCGCGTCGTCCGCCTCGATAATCTCTGGGACGAAACGCTTATGAAGGAATGTACCTTCGACCTCCTCCACCCCAACGTCAAAGGCATGAAGCTCATCGTCAACGCCGTTTTGGAAGAGATAAAAGATTTGTGATTTTCTTCCTTTTTGAAAAAAGGAGGCGAAAAACTCCGCTTTTTGAAAAAAGCTCGGCAAAAACTTTTAAAGCTATATAAAAAAATCATTTGCGTCAGCAAATGTACCTTCACTCCTCACTTGCAGTGTACCCCAAGTCAAGTACAATTTTGATTTGTAGTGTTTAAATTTTAAAACAGTGTTGTATAATTGTTTTGCTTTACCGATACGGAGGATAGGGCGACGCTGAGGAGCGACCAGAGCGGCGTATCGGGTTTAGGGGAGACAGAGTACCGAGCGTGCACTGTCTCTTTTCTTTGACTCTCGGAAACAAAAGCGTTAAACCTCGGGGTTTGGGGCAGAGCCCCAAGTC
>JAZUJV010000103.1:0-2598 GCA_045642945.1 Eubacteriales bacterium
CTTCGCCGTATGATATATTCTCGCTTTGCTCGAACATGATATAATATCCGTTCCTTCATACGCCGTAGGCGTATATCATCGCACGAAGTGCGATATCATGCTTTTTGTATATCTCGCCTACGGCGAGGATACAAAAAGTATATCACCCGTTCCGAAATGGAACGGATATCATTGAAAAAAGCAAGTCTTTCGACTTGCTTTTTTCTTGGCGGAGAAGGTGGGATTCGAACCCACGAGGCGCTATTAACGCCTACACGATTTCCAGTCGTGCGCCCTCGACCAGCTAAGCGACTTCTCCGTATAACTGCTCTCAAAAAATGAGATATTGTTTTTTCGCGCCGTTACCTCGGCGCGCTTGGTTATTATATCACAGCAAATCCCGATTGTCAACACTTTTTTTCTTATTGCTTTTTTGATATAAAAAGGGAACGGTTTTCGCCGCCCCCTTATCTTTATTTAACCCTCCGCGAAAGTTTACTTTCGCGATTTAAAAGCTTTTTGGCACACCTTTTTCACGAAAAAGGTGTGAGTTTTTCGCTTCGTTTTTTCAAAAAAGAAGAAATAAAATTACAATTCGATCAGCTCATATTCCTTCGACCCTACGCCGAGCTCGGCGGCGGCGTTGATGGTGTGGGCGCCGTTGCGGGAGTTGACTCGCTCGAGGAAGTGCTTTTTGCCCTCGGAGTCGGGAAGGGAATTGATAATGTCGAGGCAAGCCCTGTCAATCGCGACGGGGTCGTCGGAAGCGAGGATGCCGATGTCGGCGATGCAGGGGTCCTCCGCTATCGCGCAGCAGTCGCAGTCGACTGACATATTCGCCATAACGTTGATATAAACGGCTTTGCCGCCGAAGAAGTTGACAACGGAATGCGCCGCGTCAGCCATGGATTCGAGGAATTTGTCGTGGTCGGCGTCCCAGATGTGCTCGGGCTCGCCCGCGCCGTGGATGTACGCCTTGCCGTAGGATGAAGCGATGCCGATGGAGAGCTGCTTCAAAGCTCCGCCGTAACCGCCCATCGGGTGGCCCTTGAAATGCGAAAGAACGAGCAGCGAATCGTATTTTTTAAGCCCCGCGCCGACGAAATTGGCTTTTATGACCTTCCCGTCGGGGACGTTGAGGAAGAGCGAACGCTGACCGGCGTCGAGCAATTCGGTTTTGAAATATTTGGTCCAGCCGTGGCTTTCGAGAAGCTTTTCGTGCTTTTCGTCGGTGTTGCGCTCGCCGTCGTAAGCCGTGTTGCATTCTACGACCGTGCCGCCGATCTTGTCTATCATCGGCTTCCAGAACTCGGGTTTTAAAAAGTTCTGGTTGCCCGCCTCGCCGGAATGTACCTTGATGGCGACCTTGCCGCCGAGCTCTTTGCCGACCGCGCTATAAAGCTTGACAACCGCCTCGGGCGTAAGCGTTTTGGTGAAATATACTTTTGTCATAATCGTTTTTCCTTCTTATTCAATAGTATAGGTGCCGAGAGCGGCTCTCTTCAACAGTAAATAATCTTTCGCGTCAAGCTTTTCGTCCACGTTCACGTCTGCCCGCTCGAGCTCGGGAGCAGTAAGCGTGTAGGTCTTCAAAACCGCGCGCTTGACAAGCAAATAGTCCTTCGCGTTGACGCTGCCGTCGACGTTTATGTCGCCGCGCCACATTCTGCGCCAGGTGTTTATGCAGGTCCAGGTGTATTTGCTGTAACCGTCCGTCGTCGGGTGAACGCCGTCGGAGAGATAGTTTTTATAGTTGTCGAGCGCGTTGAAATCCGCGTGCACGTCGGCTAAAACGACGTGCTTCTCGGCGGCGACTTCGCGTACCGCCTGCGCGTAGATCGTAACCAGACCGTTCGGCCCGCCGTAAGGTTCAAACGGTGCGGCTTTGTGCCTTGTAAGATATTTTTCGTCGTCGACGGGCGGGGGAGTGATAAGAATAACTCTCGCGCCTGCCTTCTCGAAAGCGTCGATAAAATCGCGAAGATTCTGCTTGAACGCCGAAAGCTCGGTGTATTTGTCCATGTCGATAGCCGCGTCGTTCGTGCCGAACTCGATAAAAACGACGTCGGGCTTGAGCGCGAGGATCTCATTAAGTCTCGGCTTCGCCGTGCGCGTGCTGTCGCCGCCGACGCCTTTGTTTATAACGTGAACTCCCGTGTGGCCCTCAAGCCATTCTTCCCATTTGCCCGCGGCGGAGATGCTGTCGCCGAACGCGACGACCGTCATTTCTTTAAGCTCTTTCGCGTTCGCGTGTGAGCAGAAAAGCGGGATAAGAAACAAAACCGAAAGGAGAAGCGAAATGTATTTTTTCATAATTTCCTCCGTTTTTTTACTTTTTATATATTATACCCGTGCCCGCGCGTTAAATCAACTGTTTTTTATTAAAAAGGCTTGAAAAACCGTATGATAAATGATATTCTTTTTATAGTAATAAAAATTGATAAGGAGATAATTAATATGTTAAAACCTATCAGAGGAACTTGGTTCGAATTTTCTCATCATAACAGACCCGAGGGCAAATACTGGAACCCGATCTGCGCCCATTTTTCCGAGGAACAGTGGGAAACGAAGGTCGAAGAGATCGCGTCTCTCGGAATGAAATATATCGTTCTGCTCTGC